>JAPKEI010000321.1 GCA_028872685.1 Verrucomicrobiota bacterium
CGGAAGTCTTCGCCCAAGCCGGATGCGTCTGCTTCACACGCACTCCGGCCGCCGGCTTGCCGGTGGATAAGGCGGGCACGATGAGATCTGGCTGAAAGGATCGGATGTCGGGGGCCGCAACGGCGGCTAGGGTACTCAACAGCATGATGCCGGCCCACTTCATGCGGCTAGTTTAGCGCCACGGCTCAACTCGTAAAGTTGAAAAGGCTAGGTTAAGCCGTTGAGTGTTCCTGTGCTGTCCGCAAACCTCTCGGTTTCTACTCCCAGTTTCTGGAGCATGGAGACATACATGTTGGCCAGCGGGATTTGCTCGGTGTACTTGAGATATTTCCCGTGTTTCAGCCCAAGGGCGCGGCCGCCGGCTAGTACCAAGGGGTAGTTGCGCGCATCGTGCGTGGTGCTGGTTGCGCTGCCAAAGAGTACCATAGTGTTGTCGAGCATGCTTCCCTCAGCCTCGCGCACGGATTGAAGCCTGCGCAGGAAATAGGCGTGCTGTTCGGCAAGGAACCGATCGTACTGCGCCCAACGCTCGAATGCGCCCGGGTTGTTCTCGTGGTCGTGTGAAAGGCCGTGATGGCCCTTGAGTTTGAGCGCGATGGTGGGGAACCGATCGGACACCCCTTTGCCATCCTCCTGTGAAATCTGGTAGGTGGCCACTCGGGTGGTGTCAGTTTGGAAGGCCAGTAACATGAGGTCATACATGGTGCGGATGTAGTCGCGGGGCGAATTCTGACTGACCGTGAGGTTGAGTTGGCCAGGATCCACCGTGGGCCGTGGCGCGGCTAGCCACGCTTCTGTGCGCTCGAGGCGCCGCTCGATTTCATGTACCGCCTCCAGGTATTCCTCGAGTTTTTGTTGGTCATGGTGGCCCAGCCGGCGTTTTAGGTTTCGTGAATCTTCCAGTACCAAATCCACTATCCGCCGATCTTGTTGCAGCTGCCGTTTACGCGCACGTAGGGAGGCTGTGCCGCCGCCACTGAATAGCCGCTCGAAAATCTGCCGCGGATTGGATTCAGCGGGGATGGCCTCGCCTGACCGATTGAATGAAACCGTGGTGGTTCGGGTTTTGTATCCCACGCCGCCGTTGCTGGAAAGAACCAGTGAGGGAAAGCGTGTGTGTTTTCCCTGTTCGCGCGCCACGCGCTGGTCGAATGAAATAGAGTTTCGGTATTCACTGCCTCGCACATCGCCGCCGGTCAGCCAAATGTCCGCCGTGGCGTGCCCCACCAGCAGGCGGCCCAGTGGATGGGAGAGGCCTCCCAGAATGGTCATGTCCTGCCGAAATGGCTCCAACGGCTTGAGGGTTTGGGTGAGGCGATAATCCGCACCTTCACCCAGGGGGAACCAATTCCACTTTTTATGGTCCGCATGGTCCACCGGCGGCAGGCTTACGCCGTTGGCAAAAAATACGCAGCAAAGGCGTGGCGGCGTGCTCTTGGGCCGGGTGCCGGCCGGCTTGGCCATGCATTCAAGCATGGGCAGGGCCAGCGCCACACCGGTGCCATGAAGAAATGTGCGCCGGTTCAGATGCCAGGGTTTTTGGGACATGTGTTTCCTTATTTTGTCCTGAATGGCTTGCTGACCACGATTGCTTCAATCAAGGACTTCATCCGGTAGCCGCTTTTACCAAAGACCACCACAAGTTGCCTCACGATGGGTTCATCGTCAATAGTCAGTGAGCGGCCGAGAGCGTAGGCCAGTAATTTGCTGACAAGTGCCCGGGCGAATTGGTCGCGGCGTTTTTGCAGCAAAAACTGTTTGAGCCCCACCACGCCATCGAGCTTGGTGCCATCGGATAATGTTGCCTCCGAATCCACCTTCCGTCCGCCGCGAGCATCCCGCCACTGACCCACGGCATTGTAGTTCTCCAATGAAATGCCAAATGGATCCATTTTTTCGTGACACCTCCGACAGTCTTCGCGGTCACTGTGCTGCTTCAACTGTTCCCTGACCGACAGTGGCGCAACAGCCAGGTTGCCTCGGTTCAACTCCGGCACATTCGGTGGGGGCGGCGGGGGCGGATCGTTTAAGAGGCGGCTCAGCAGCCAATTGCCGCGCTTGATAGGATGGGAATCCAACCCGCTGGAATGGCCTGTGAGGAACGAGCTCTGAGAGAGCAACCCGCCCCGGTGATCCTCCGGCCGTACCTCCACGCGCCGAAACTGAGCGCCGCGCACTCTCTGGATTCCATAGTGTCTTGCCAGCAGCGGGTTTATATAAACAAAGCTAGAGTCGATTAGATTCAGTGCAGACAAGTCATCGTGAAGGATCTCCGCAAAGAATCCATACGTTTCCGCACGCATGGCTTTGCGCAGATAAGGCTGGAAGGTTGGGTGCTGCTTCCGATCCACAGCCACGCGTTCCAGCGCACCCAAGTCGAGCCATTGGCTGGTGAAGTTCTCGACAAATTGACGGGATCTGACATCCGCCAGCAGGCGGCGCGCCTGGGCTGGGAGGACGGATTCATCCAACTTTCCCTGGTCTGCCAGCTGATTGAGTACGGCGTCCGGCATCGCACTCCAAAGGAAATAAGACAACCGGGTTGCCAGCTCATGGTTGTTCAGTTTGCGCGACTCGGATGCGGCGGAAGGTTCCACGAGATACAGGAATGCCGGTGCCACCAGCGCGGCCGGCAACACATCTCTGATTGACTTTTCGAAGGCCTCTTTCCCGGCCGCCGCGCGCTCTGATTTCCATAGTGCCATCATCCCCTTCACTTCGCGTTCCTCGGGAGGCCTGCGATATGCCTGCCGAAGGAAATGGGTGAAGATTTCCCGCGCATACACCGGCTCATTTTCGCGATTTCTGGAATTGATAAAAATGGACCTGTGCGACTTGGGCGGCCACTGCTCAATGAAGGGTACCTCGAATTCCACGGAATGAATCTCCAGCAAAGGCCCGGATCCCTTTTCATCCGGCTCGAAGGCATTCTTGATACAAATCGAGGCCTTGTTCAGGTCGCCCTGAAGGCCCAAGTTTTTTTCCCTAAACGGTAGAGGCAGGTTTTCCATGCGACCGTGAAACTCAAATGTCCCCGGACGGCTGGATGACGCGGTGACCTCCTTCAGCGAACCGATCTGCTTCAGCTCAATACCGTCATCCAAATGATTGCCAAACATCACGCCGAGCCAGGGGTGATGCCCATTTTTTTTCCCCAATGAAGAGGCCTTCACCCGGATACGAAATGCGCCCACGTCCGGGAATTGCTTCAGC
>JAPKEI010000322.1 GCA_028872685.1 Verrucomicrobiota bacterium
TTGCACTCGCAATGTTCCATTAGCCGCCTCTGCCGGCTCGGTAAGGGTTCGATCGGCCAACGCGCCAAGATCCGGTTTCTGTTTCTGCATCATACGCACGAGCTGGAGATTTTGATTCACCAACTCCAAGATTGCAAACACGGCGATGGCGAAAATTGCCACGGCGATGAGAACTTCTGCAAGAGTGAAGCCGGCTGACGATTGGCGGCGTAGAAATCTCATAGCCCATCCTCCCCGTCCCGCACATTCAAGCGGCCTGTCACCGGATCAAGAATCATCGTGTACACACCTTCCCCGGGCAATACGATCAGGCCCTGCAAGGGTTCAGCCGTTCCGTTGGGGTAAAAGCGAATCACCACCACGCCGGGGGTTTCCGAATCCATGATATCCTCCGGTATGACAATTTCCATTTCCACATCGGGCGAAAGCGATGTCTGGTCAATCACAACCGCCTCCTGGACTGTAGAGGTGAACACACCGGTTTCCGGGTCGGACGAGTTCATCGCATGCGGCGCGGTGGAGAGCAGCAACTGGCCTGTCCCGCTATTAATTGTGAGATCCATAGGCCGCGATTTCACGATGGCCTCTGTTCGAGCGCGCCGGCATAAACCTTCCACATCGCTCACCGCCTTTTCCAAAGGTTCCTTCTGGCTAATCGCCCTGAAATTTAACATCGCCAAGCCCAGCAACAACCCCATGATAGCAACCACCACCATCATTTCCACCAGGGTAAAACCCGCGTTCAGCCTCGTGATGTATGGTGATCGGCTCATGTTTTCCCGATGGAAGAAGTGATTTTGAACATCGCCTGCAACACGCCCACCAGCATGAAACCCACCACCCCGGCGATCACCACGATCAGGATTGGCTCGATCAAAGTGGTCACCACCCGAAGCGATACATTCAGCTCATTATCATAAGTATCTGCCAAATTATCCAATGCCGCGGGCACGTCTCCCGTTTGTTCCCCAATATGCACCAAGTCCACCATCAACTTGGGAAATACCCCGCTGCGCCCGAGCGGTTCAGCGATGGTTTTGCCATCGGTCACCCCCTCACGCGTCATCGCGATGGCGCCCTGTAAAATCACATTTTGCACCACGTTTTCTGTAATCTTCAACGCCGTGAGCACCGGCACACCATTCTGCATCAGCGCACCCAAAGTCCGGGCGAACTGACCGAAATAGGTGGGCCGCGCGATGCGGCTCACCAGCGGCGCCGTGAGCAACCATCCGTGCAATCGCCGCTTGCCATTGGGCGTGACGAAGTAGCGTTTAATCAACACGGAAGACACCACACCAAAAATTAAAACCGCCCACCAGTACGCAGCGAAGAAGTCGCTCATCCCCTGCAGTATCCGCGTGGATGTGGGCAGGTTCACATTCATTCCATCAAAAATCGCCATGAACTTGGGTAGAATATAGCTCATGAAGATGAAAATAAGCACCACCCCCAAACCCATCACAAACAACGGATACACCAGAGCAGTGGTCACCTTGGAGCGCACCTCCGCAAACCGTTCATAGTGATCGGCTAAGCGCTTGAGCACCTCCACCATGGACCCGCTGGTTTCGCCGGCCTTCACCATGTTTAGATACATGTCCGGAAATGAATGCGGATAGAGGGCCATGGCATTGGAGAGGGTTTTGCCCTCGCGCACCTCATTGAATAATCCTCTACTCACCTCGGGCGGGATGCCTTTGCTCTCCAGATTGGTCATACTGTTCAGCGCGCCGGTGAGAGGCATGCCCGCGTTGAGCAGGTTGGCAAGTTGACGGGTAAAATTGGCGAGGTCCTGCAGGCTGGGTTTGGCTGGCCCACGTTGAAAAAGTTTGCGTTGTTTACCTTCCCTAAGGGAACCGGCAGGACCACCCTCGCCCGATGGGGATTCCACCGAAACCGCGAAGAGCCCCATCGCGCTGATCTGCGACAAGGCCGCCGAACGATCGGCTGCTTCCAGCACACCAGACTCCATTCCGCCCGCGTCATTCCGGGCTTTGTAATTAAAATTTGCCATTATTCTGCTGAATTCGCCTCATCTGCCGGCACGGTATTCAAGCTGCCGCGCCGGTAACCCCGCCTATCCACATCCACTGTATTATAGCCAATCGCCTTCAAAGACGCCTCCGTACGCTCGAACGTTTCATCCCGCAGTCGCTCCAATTCATCCTTGCCGACTTCAATCCTCGCCTTTGGCCCCCCTTCACCCCCTTGGTGATGCCGCACGCGCACTTCAGTAAACCCCAAATCGCGCAGCATGTTTTCCGCCTGCTCGATCATCGCCACTTTCTCGCGCGTCACCTCTTCGCCATAGGGAATGCGCGAACTCAGGCAAGGCATCGCCGGCTTCGCGGCCGTTGGCAAACCCAAAGCACGTGAGGCCGCACGGATGGCGTCCTTCGAAAGCCTCGCTTCTTTAAGCGGCGCGCGCACCTGAAACTCCTCCGCCGCCACCGCGCCAGGACGCCAGTCACCCACATCGCTTGCGTTTTCGCCATAGGCGATCACCGCAAATCCTCGCTCCCGCGCCAGCGGCTTGAGATGGGTAAACAATTCATGTTTACAAAAATAACAGCGGTTCATCGGATTGCCCGCGTAATCAGCATTGGAAAATTCCTCCGTGCGCAGAATCTCAAGCGGGAAGCCGAACTCCGCCGCAATCGACTGAGCCTCCTCCAGTTCGCGACGGGGCAAGCTGGGGGAATCAGCGATCGCTGCAAGCATCCGGTCGCCCAGTTCCTCGTGCGCCACCTTGGCCAGCAACACCGAATCCACTCCGCCCGAATACGCCACCACGCACGAGCCGTACCCGCGCAAAACTGCACGCAATGAGTCAATCTGCTCCATAACTGAATGCAAGAATGCCGTCCCCCAAGATGTTGACCAGAGCCCTCATTTCGAACGCGAACTCGTCAAACTTTAGCGAAACTCACCCAAAAGTCTAGCCAGTAGTCTGACAAACCGATGAGACTCACCGACAACTTTACGGCTTGAATACGGGTTGTTTTCCCGGTTCAGGCGAGTCGCCAGGCCTTGGAGGAGCACCGCCGCCGCCGCCCCGTCCGCCGCCACGCTGATTTCGTGCTTTCTCATAAACCTCGAATTGTTCCTCGCTAAGAGCTTCCTTGAATTGGGCGGTGTACTTTTCGCGTAATGCGCCGAATTTCTCGCGCATTCCCTCACGCGACTCACTACCAAAGAGGGCCATA
>JAPKEI010000323.1 GCA_028872685.1 Verrucomicrobiota bacterium
ACGCCCAATCGCCCGCTCGTGCCCGCCCCCACATAAAACAATCGCCCGCCCGCCTCCAACGCCGTAGCCACCCAACTGACGATGCGCGCAATTTTTTTACTCTCGCCCAACACCGCACTCGCCCCACGCGCCTCTTCACTAAGCATCAGCGTGATGGCCGAGCGCGTGGGTAGTTTGTCAAAATTCATCGAACGCCGGTTGCGCATTTCCGTCGGCGATAGTCGAGCACTTGCAGTGCTCGGGTTGAGGGTTGAGGGCTGAGGGTTGAGGGAGGAAACCAAATCGCGCGCAAGCGCGATGGCGCCCCACACGCCGTCGCGCTTTTGGGTCGATACATTTGCCTTGGGCCAGCGGGATTTTATTTCCGTTGCTACTTTGCGGGCGAAGGCCGGCTGATTGCGCAGCACACCGCCTGACAACACGAAATCAACGGGCGCATTTTTCTTCGCTAACTTGCCCGCGCAGGTGGCGGCATCTTTGGCGAGCATTCCCGCCGCACCCGCAAGCACATCGCGCGCAATGCGATCGCGCGCTTTGGCGACGGCAAACACTTCCGGCGCCATCGCGGCCATCGCGCCTTTGTCCGCGCTGCTCGCCCAGTCGATTAGGTCATCGGGCTCGTTGCAATTTGTGGCGGCAAGCAGGCGTTCGCCTAACCGGCTCCACGTGCCGTCGCGGTCAAAATAAAACACCGCCGCTTTCAGCCCGCGCAGTCCAATCTCGAATCCGCTCCCCTTGTCGCCCAGCACGTGCCCCCAACCGCCCATCTTCGCCGTGCGCCCATCAGGGGCTTTCCCGAAACAACACGACCCCGTGCCCGAAAGCACGAGCACTGTCGGTAGGGCGGATTTTCCGAATCCGCCTTGGCGCGCTTGGAGCGCGCGCCCTACCAACGCCAATTCCAAATCGTGCGTCACGTGGCACGGCGTTTTTTTCCAAACCTTTGCCACTGCGTCCCGCACGCGTTGGCGATCCGTTTCATTCCGCGTTCCTGCCAAGCCCAAGCCGATTGCATCCGGTTTATCAAATTGTTTGGCCACACGGCGCAGCAACCGAACCAAAGCCCGATTATCGACCAGCCGCACATTGCCCGGCCCAAACTCCGCCCGCTGCATCTCCCGCCCGCGGGCATCGGCCAACAGCGCCGTGGTCCGCGTGCCGCCGCCCTCGATGCCGAGAGTGAATGGACGTTGAAATGTTGGGCCGGTCGCCACGCGCGGAGTCTGCGCGCGCTTCCGCTTGGATTCCACTTCATTCTGCGTTATGCCAACGGCATGACCGATACCGAACAGGCACTGCTCGACACGTTGCTTGAGCTGGAAACCGCCGTGGCTCAAGTGAATGCGGACCCCAAGCCGGATTTGATGTCGTTGTTCAACCGTCTCGATGAACTCACCGCCGCGCTTCCAAAAGACACCTCTCGCGACCTGCTGCATTATCTCCACAAAAAAAGTTTCCAAAAAGCGCGGCTCTATTTGCAGGGAGTCGATCCCGAGGCCGGCAGTTGCGCGCACTGAACGATGATCGACGACACCATCGCTGCCATTGCCACGCCGCTGGGCGAAGGCGCACTTGCGATAATTCGGCTTTCCGGGCCGGATGCACTCGCGATCGCGGACAAATGTTTTGAGCCCATTGGCGCGGCTTCATCCAAACCGACCGATGCCGACACCCACACTTTGCTTTACGGAAACATCGTGGCCGAGGGTCGTACGGTCGATGAAGTACTGTTGGCGGTGATGCGTGCGCCGCGCACGTTTACGCGCGAGGACACCGTGGAAATCACCTGCCACGGTGGAATGGTCGCCAGCCAAGCGGTGCTGCAAACCGTGCTGGCCGCGGGCGCGCGCAGTGCGTTGCCCGGCGAATTTACGCGGCGGGCTTTTTTAAACGGCCGCATTGATCTTACGCAGGCGGAGGCCGTGAGCGATGTGATTCACGCCCGCACCGATCTCGCCCTTGCCGCCGCCAATGAACAACTCGCCGGCAAGCTCAGCCAACGCATCAATAAACTGCGCGATGGTCTGATGCAAACCCTCGCGCACATCGAGGCGCATATTGATTTCCCGGATGAAGACATCGCTCCCGACACACTCGCGCAACTCACCGGTCGACTCGATGCCGCGCTGGAGTTCATCGATGAACTGCTCACCACTGCGAACGAAGGCCGCATCCTGCGCCGCGGCATCCGCGCCGCCATCATCGGCCGCCCCAATGCTGGCAAATCCAGCTTGCTCAATCAACTGCTCGGGCACGATCGCGCCATTGTGACGCCAACTGCTGGCACCACGCGCGATACCATTGAGGAAACCGCGAACATCCGCGGCATCCCCGTGGTGTTCATCGACACCGCCGGCCTGCGTGAAGCCGCCGACGGCATCGAGGCCGAGGGCATCCGTCGCAGCCACGAAAGCATCGCGCACGCGGAACTCATTTTGCATGTGCTCGATGCCGGAGAAGCGTTTACTGCTGAAGACCAAAAATATATCGAAGAATTTTCAGAAAAAAAACACCTACTCATCGCCAACAAAATTGACCAACCGCGCATGTTGGATGTATCCGTCGATTGCCACGAAACCTGCGCATTGGACGGCACGGGCATCGAGCCGCTCAAAGACGCCATCCGCGACCTCGTGTGGAGTGGCGCCATTCGCGCCGATATGTTGCCCGCCATGATCAACGCCCGTCATCAGGACGCCCTGCGCCGCGCGCGCGCCGGCCTCACCGACAGCCTTGCCAGTCTGCGCGACGAAGCTACGCTCGAGCTCATCGCAATGGACCTCCGCATCGCCGCCAACGCCGTCGGCGAAGTAGTCGGTAAAACCTCCACCGAAGACCTGCTCGACTCCATTTTTAGCCAGTTTTGTATCGGAAAATAAATTGGTAGTTCGCGCAAAAAAGGCGTCTAATCCGTTGACAAAAATTCCAAATCGCCCCAGATTGGTGGATCTGTTATGAGGAAAATGTGGTTTATTTTGGTTCTCAGTTCATGCGCGCTCACCGCGGGCGCACAAACCCTCGCGGGCACGATAGGTGCCGCCAGCATTTCCTCCTCCCTCCAAGGCATCACTAGCAGTGCTGCCTTGAACGCGCTAAGCTCCGCCAACAACTCCGTCAATAATCTTAACAATCAACAGGGCGGCAACAATCAACAGGGCGGCAACAATCAACAGGGCGGCAACAATCAACAGGGCGGCA
>JAPKEI010000018.1 GCA_028872685.1 Verrucomicrobiota bacterium
TTGCGCTGCCATGTTCATTCGGCCACCAAACCAGTTTGCCGGAGCCGGGCATGCGGGGACGTGTGATACCGCCTTTACGATAGGCTGCCCCCTTGGCCGCAGTTATGGAAATCTTGGGGCGAGCCGTGGGGTCGACATTCAGGTCGGAGAAATATTTTGTGTGCAGGGTGTCCACCGCACCGTCGGTGCCCTGATGCACTGAAACATGCGCGCCATAAATCGGGATACCGTGAAGGGTCTGCTGGAATCGCGTGTGGCCGGTGCCCAAGCCATGCTTCACCTGCAGGGTTTGCAAGTCGGAAGTATCCGCCTTCATTTTCAACTGCTCGGCCATGGCGCCGAGGAATGCGCGGGCGGACTTCTCTGGCTCCGCCGAGTTACCCGGATAATCAAGGAACCAATAGCTGGCCCGACCCACCTCAATCATTGGGTGAGCTTTTCCTTTGCCCACAGTTATTTGAGGATAATGCTGCGCGCGAGTGATCACACCATTGAGCCCGGCCACAATAGGGTATGTCACCTCACCCTTAATGACATCAGTTCGCTGTTCTTCATTGCCGCCACCGGGTTGCTGCGGGGCGGTACCGCCTCCCGGAGGACGGGGAACGCTGCCACCATCGCCGCTACCATCCGAACCCCCGCCTGCGGCAGCCACCTTCACTTTAGTGTTCTTCACCGGCTGCTGATGCACCTTCCACTTGGGCAGCTTACTACCATTAGTATCCGGGGCAGTGTTCCACGATTCAAAATAAACCACCGAGCCAGTGGCCAAGCCATGCTCCGGACCGCCTATCCATTCGATGTTATCGGTGCCTATATCGATCAGCACCGGACCGGAATCAGGGCCAGTCACATCATTGTATTGTTGCACCGGCGCATGAGAAAGCAAGGCGCCCATGACGCCCTGTGGTGAACCCGGGGTGTAGTCGTCATCCAACGCGTGGCTGGAATTGCCATGCTCCACTGGGCCAGTGTTCAACTCAGGCGTACGGGTGGCGGAGTAAGTGAATGGCGTTCCATCATCCCCTGTGCTCTCTGTATTATCGTATTCAGGCACGAGGGTCCATCTTGTCGAGCTGGGCAGGTTGATATAAGGCTTCTGCTCGGGAGGCGTGCTGGCAAAGGTGCCGGAGCCCCAGTATTGGTCACCATAAATCAGACTGTTATCCGTATCACCAATCCACCCCAAAGCTGCATCCAGGCTGGCGGGGACGTAATTACTATACAATGGCCTATAGATGCCCACCGCGGCACCATTGGCCCAGTGCTTGGTCCATTGGGGGTTTGGGGGGGTGCTTGCGGAATCGGGATTATAAACCGGCCGCACCGGGGCTTGCACCTGTTCCCATGCCGGCCCGCCGGGGCCGCCATTTTGTGCCAATATGGCATCGCCCCCAGTCATGGCGCGCTGCCGTGCCAAGGTGACATCTGCCGTACGCACCTCGAGCGGAATGTGGCATTGAGAGAAAATGGTGTTGGTTAGCTCCACCGTACGAGTGATGGAAAGCGTAAGGTTTCCGAACTTTTCTTCTGCATCCGCACCCGTTTGTGCCTGCAACAGTCCGTCGGTATAAACAAACAGAATGTCAATGTATTCCGTCTCGCCACCGCGCAGGTGTTCCAAAATCCCGGGTGAAGTGGGGCCAGCGCTTTGCCGGGCTGAACCGCCCCGACCCCAAAGGCCAGCGTTTGTATTGGAGTTATTGATGGCCGCCAACAAAGGCTTATTGAAGCCCATGGAGTTGAGTAAATTATGGGAGCCGGTATTCACCGGCTCAATCGACGGGCCTTTCCGGTTTGGGGTGGGGAGCAGCGCACCGGTTTTCGGAGTCCGTTTTAGCTCCGTCTTTTTGAATTGTTTCTTTAATTCAGCAAACGACCGACAATCCCGACAAGTGGCGCCCGCGCGATGAGCATGGCCGCTGGGATCAAGCAGTGCCTGCGCTTCTGAACCGCGCACCAACCGCTGCAACGCCTTCGCCTCGGGCGAGTCCTGACGTGCCACCTGCGTGACGGGTAACCCCGGTTTCTTTGCAGCAGTTTTTACCGGTTGTTTTGCCTGCTCCAGCTCAATGACACCGCCGCAGCCGGGAATTTTAGATTGATCCACCTCCACAATGACATGTTTGCCATCAATCTCATGCGAAATTAAATACTGCGTGCCGAAGGTATCCACCACCACGCCCATTAGTTTCCCGGGCTGGACGGTTTTCCGGCACACCATCATCAGTGTATCCGGATCATTATCCAGACGACCCACCGAAGTTTCCGAGCCGCCATTGATGAATCGGCGCACCACCACCTCGGTGCTCACCTGCAAGTCATCAAAAAGATTCAGTCGAATTTTTCCGCCCAACGTATTCAACCGTTCCAAGGCATCGGGCGAAAGCTTCACCCAACGATGTCGTTTGGCTAAGTTGGATTCAACAAACGTTGCGGGCCGTTCACTCTCCGGCACATCCACAAACAACTCCGGCCCGTTCTTCCAAAGATCATATTGCCAGAAGCCCACCAAACTTAAAATCACGATCACCATCGACACCAAGCCCGCCACCAACGCGCGCTTATTTGCCACCGCCAAGCCTTCAACGGGTTCATCGTTATCACGCTGGGCGTACTCCTCATTTTCCCAACGACGACAAATCGTCATCGCCTCATTTTTGTCAATAGTACCCGTACTGCGCTGCGTCCGCCGCCCATCCGCAGTCGCGTAGCAGCAAACCCAGTTATCACTTTTCAGTCGCTTACGTAAACTAGCCATGATTTGGTAACAACTCTGTTTTTAGTTAAAAACAATGGGTAACAACGTCCCGTTCACAATTCATTACCACGAAAACTAGAATTACGCAAATGATTTCTTGGTAACAACAGCATTTTTTTGTTCACATATTTTCACGGGTTTTGGCTGAAAATCAATTTAGAATGTGAATCATTTTCCTTTTCAATCCCTTGACAGAATTGAAATCTGGATTATCTTCATTCCTGTTCCGATGAATCAATCGAATCTCACTCTTCAGCAATTTTCACGCCGTGTGAATGCTATAATGTTCCGACGCACCGCCCTGCGTTGGATGGGTGTGTGGCTCATGGGGCTGGGTGTGCTCGCATTGGTGGTGCGGCTCACGGCGAGTCTGCCGCCTTATTGGTGGGCTTATGGTTTGGGGTCGCTGGCCATTTTATTAGGAGTGGCGTGGCAGCGCGAATTGAAGCGCCGCCCCAATGCCGAACAACTCCGCGCTACGTTCGATAAAGAAAACAAAGCCGGCGGTTTGGTGATGGCCGATGCGGAGGTGGACACCGAGGCGTGGGCGGAACGGCAAAACCATTTGCGGCTCCCCAATTTGCGTTGGCGCGGCGGGCGCGCATATGGCGGATTATTTCTGGCGTTGATTTTTTTGGGGATCACGCTGCTCGTCCCCACACGCTTTGCCAAGCTGCTGGCGGAACCGCCGCTGGAGATTGGTCAAACCATCGAGCAGGCGCGCGAGCAGGTGAATGTTTTGGAAGAGGAAAATATTCTATCCGAACAGGAAGCCGAAGTGAAACGTTCGGAACTGGAACGACTGAAGGAGGATGCCACCGGTTTTAATCCAGCCAAAACTTGGGAAGCACTGGATCACCTCAAGCTATCCAATCAAAATCTCGCCGAACAAGCCGCGCAAGAGGCACTGAAAAAAATGGCAGCCCTCACCGAAGCCGAGTTGCTGGGCAACGCGGTGGATGAAATGCCCAAGGATGCCGCACCCGATTCCGAGGAGAAAGCATTGAAGGAACTCGGCGCGTTATTGAATGATTTACTAAATGAAGAAGCGTTGGAAAATCTTGCGCCGGAAATTCAAAAGGCACTCCAACAGGCCGGCCAAAAGAACCTGCCGATGGATCCCAAACAACTCGCGCCGCTACTCAAGGCGTTGCGCGAAAATAAAGACGCCCTCCAAAAACTTGCGCAGAAGTTGGCACAAAATAATCTCATTCCGCCTAATCTCGCCGAGCAACTCAAAGGCGCAGGCGAATTACCCGGCGGCGAAGCGCTCAAGGAGCTGCTGGCCAAGGGCGGGTTTGGGCAGGAAGAGCTGCGCGAATTTCTTGAACAAATGGGCCAAGGCAAAGGCGGCGTTCAACGCGGGCCGGGTGCGGGGCCCACGCAATATGGCCAACCCACCGACGAAGCGGGCGCGGCATTTAAGGAACAAAAACTTTCGCCCAGCGTGAGCCTCAATCAGGCGCGCCTCGCGGGGGTGACCTCCAGCGCGCCGGAAGTCACCGGCGGCGAAGCCGTGCTCGGCCGCAATGCATTGCAAAACACCCAAGCCGGCGGCGGCAGCGCGCTGACAGCACCGGTGCTCCCACAGCATCGCGGCACGGTGAATCGCTTCTTCCTGCGTGGGAAGGAATAGTGGGTAGAGACACGCTTTGCGTGTGTTATTGAGTCGCTCAATAGTTCCATCATTTTTATCAATGAATCCTCTCGCCCTTTTTGCGTGAACGGCCCGCCCTGTGCAGTTAAGGTTTCCACACAATTCCTATGAGTGAAATTACCCGCCTGCTCAAGCCGGAAGAACTGACTCCGGCCACCGAACTCACCCGGCAAGTGCTGGAGCAACTGGATCGCAGCCTACTCGGCCGCGAGGAGCTGCATCGGCTCGTGCTCATCGGCCTGCTCAGTCGCGGCCATATTTTGCTTGAGGGCCTTCCCGGCTTGGGCAAAACCGCCCTCGTACAAACCATCGGCAACGTGATGAAACTGCAATTCAGCCGCGTGCAGTTTACGCCGGACCTGATGCCGGGCGATGTGGTGGGCACGCATATTTTGCAGGAGACAGACACGGGCAAACGCGAAATGATTTTTGAACCTGGGCCGGTGTTCACTAATATTTTATTGGCGGACGAAATCAACCGCGCCTCGCCCAAGACCCAAAGCGCGATGCTCGAGACGATGCAGGAACACTCGGTCACTTTGCGCGGCCAAACACGGCCGCTGCCCGATCCGTTCTTCGTGCTCGCCAGCCAAAACCCCATTGAGATGGAAGGCACGTATCCCTTGCCCGAAGCGCAGTTGGACCGCTTTCTTTTTCGCGTGATGTTCGATGCGGTGGATGCGCCGGTGTTGCAAAACATTATCACCGGTCGCCGCCGCGGCAATGTACCCGCACCGGAGTGGCAGCTCGATGCGGATGACCTCAAATATCTGTTCACCGTCATGGAAAACATTTTCCTACCCAAGCCAGTGGCGAGCTACATCGCGCGGCTGGTGTCGGCCACTCATCCGGACAACGCCGAGGCGCCGGAGCCGGTGACGCGCTACGTGCAGTACGGTGCCTCTCCGCGTGCCGCCATCGCCATGGCCGAGGCGGCCCGCGCCCACGCACTAGTGGATGGCCGCCCCACCGTGGGTTTTGAAGACGTGCGCGCCATCGCACGGCCGGTGTTGAATCATCGGCTTATTTTAAACTATCAGGCCCGCTTCGACCGCATGGACGCACACGGCGTGTTAGATCAATTATTGGAATCCCTCGATGACACCGGCCTGTATTTGCCTGAGGATGTTTCCCTGCAACCCACCGCATGAGCCATTTTTGGCAAACTGCGTACGTCACACTACTGCTGACCTTCAGCGTGTTGGCTGGGGAATTGACGTTCAAAAACGTGCACGTCCGCACACGTACCCTCGCCGACGCAAAACGTTCTCACGGCTACGCAGCGCACCAATTTGAGCTGGAGAACCTCTCCGGAAAAAAACACACGGTTACGATCCAATTCCCGTCAGAAGATCACCACGACGGATCCAACATCACAGATCTGCGCCGCACCGTGGCACTCGGCCCAAATAGCCGCAAAGTGGTTTCGCTATATCAACCACCCCTTTCCATCGACTCTTTTGACAACAGCGCATTCATCACCGTGGATGGCGAAACACGCCGGCTAGCTGATGCCTTTGGCGGCCATGTGAACAGCCTCGCCAATCTGGGCATCCACCAGCCGGCGGTGGTGCTGGCCAGCCGTTCGTGGAACGGCAAGTTTGCCTCGAACCCGACATACGAGGTGAACATCGCCGAAGGACTCATCACCCAGTGGGCGCGCCATTGGCTGGCATATAGCGGGTTTGACGTGGTGGTGGTGCGCGCGAACGAATGGAACGCGGCTCCGACTGAGGTCCGGATGGCCATCGTGCAATACGTGCGCGCGGGTGGACGGCTGTTCGTACTGGGATCCATCACTTTACCGCCGGACGCCCGAAAGCTGAACACCACCCAACTGGCCGCCCGGCAGCAGTCGGCAAGCGCTCTGTTAGAAAAAGTGAACACCATTAGCCACTCCAAATCCTCTGGAATGGAAGACTATCCGGAAGAAAACATGGGACATGAAGAACATGAGGGACATAAGCAGTCTGGAAACCGGCCGCCACCGGATCCCTCCGCAACCACGAGTTCCGTGTATGCTCTAGGGTGGGGGCTGATCCGAGTGCTGGATCCTACGGACAACGAAAGAAGAAATAATCGGAGTATGTTAGAGGCAATTGAAAATCTCGGCTCCAACGAACAAGTCCGGATGCCAGCCCTGGCATCCGTAATGGCCGGCGCTCGGAATTTGCATACCGATGGTAAATATCATCATCATCGGGAATCTTCGGGTAGCTTCGACGATTACTTTCCCATCGTGAAAGATTCTGGCGTGCCGGTGCGATTAATGATTGTGATTTTAATTGGGTTTGTGGTGTTGGCGGGGCCGGTGAATTTGGTGTTGCTGCACAAGCTTAAGCGGCGGACATGGTTTTTGTGGACTCTTCCGGTAATATCAATACTCACCAGTGCAGTGGTGTTTGCCACAGCTCTGCTCAACGAGGGCTTCACGCCCACGGTGCGTCGCGATGTCATCACGATTCTCGATCAACAAACCCAGCAATCCACCACCGTGGGCGCGCTGGGCATTTACGCGCCGGTAGCCCCGGGGAATCTGGAATTCTCCGCACACACAGAGGTGACCCCGTTGCTCAGTTCCCGCGGTCAGGATTCCGGCAGTAATCGCGGAATAAACTGGACGAAAGGGCAACTCTTTACCGGCAAATGGGTGGCCTCGCGTGTACCGGCACATTTTGCGGTACGAAAAAGTGAGTCGCGCAAGGAACGCCTCAGTGTCACGTGGGAAAGTAGCACGCCCACGGTGGTGAACAGCCTCGGCACGGACATCACCTACTTGTGCTTGGCGGATGCACAGGGAAACATTTTTGAAGCCAACAACCTCCGTGCTGGGCAACGCGCCAAACTCCAGCGTGTCGCGGGCAAAAAAACGGTCATCGATTATTTGAACACTAACTTCTTGTTGTCTACCGACAAGGATACCCCGAAAAGTGAGTACCCAAAAAACCTCGCGCCGGGCACCTACCTCGCAAGACTGGATGACTCACCCTTTATGGAAAACCCCATCGGCCGCGGGCAGCTCAAGACGCACGCGGTGGTGCTGGGCGTACTCACACAAGCGGAGGCCGGCCCGTGAAGATTCGCGTGCAAAATCTGCGGCGCGAGTTTGGCAAAACAATCGCAGTAAACTCCGTTTCCTTTGAGTTTGAGTCCGGCCAAATCTACGCCTTCGTCGGCCCCAACGGCGCGGGCAAAACCACCACGATGCGCATTATGGCCACGCTCGATGAGCCCAACGCCGGCGATGTGTTTATGGACGATCTCTCGGTGGTGGAGTATCCGGAAAAGGCGCGCCACCTCATCGGCTTTGTACCCGATGAACTGAAGCCGTACTGGGACACCACAGTGCACGAGTACCTCGACTTTTTCGCACGCGCCTACGGACTGCGCGGCAGCCAACGCACCGAAGCCGTAGCCAGCGTGGAGGAATTCACCAACGTAGCGGGCATTCGCGAGAAGACGTTGCGCTCGTTGTCCAAAGGAATGAAACAACGCGTCAGCCTCGGGCGCGCGTTGGTGGCCGATCCGCAAGTGCTCATCCTCGACGAACCCGCCGCCGGATTGGATCCCCGCGCGCGGGTGGAGTTGCGCGAACTGCTCACCCTCCTCGCCAAACAGGGCAAAGCCATCCTCATCAGCTCGCACATTCTCACCGAGCTAACCGAGATTTGCGATGGCGTCGTCATCATTGAGCAGGGCAACCTGTTGGAAAGCGGCAACATCGATGACGTGATGGCCAAGCGCGCGCCGCGCCGCACCTACGCCCTGCGCGTGTTGGGCGAGCCACAGGATTTGCTCCGCCAGCTATTGCAAACCGCCCATGTGGAAAACCCGCGCGTGGCGGGTGCTGAGTTGCATTTCGAAGTGGAAGGCGGTGAGGATGAAGCCTTTGGCGTGCTCAACACCCTCATCGCCAACGGCCATCGCGTGGTGGAATTCCGCCAAACCAAAGCGAACCTCGAGGACATTTTTATGAACGTAACCACCGGAGGCGTGCAATGAGCGAGGCGGTGAAATCCACACGCTTCGCATGGCTGCGGAGCATCGAGCCCAACGCGGTGTTGGTGAAAGACCTCCGCCAAGCCGCGCGCAACTGGTCGGTCACCGGCGCGGTGCTGTTGATGATGGCCATTTTCTTCATCGTTTCGCTGGGCTTCCTGCTTACTGACGAAATGGCCGGACGCGGCAATTACCTTGGCGCGCAACTCTTCGGTTCCATCGCAGGTGTGATGATGGCGGTCACCTTTATTTTCCTGCCCATTTACGTAGGCATCCGGTCCATCGCCGAGCGCGCTAGCGCTAGCGCGGATTTGCTGTACATCACCACCATGAGCCCGGCGCGCATCATCGCCGGCAAATTCCTCAGCGGTGCAGCCTTAGTGGGGATCTTCTTCACGGCGGCGCTGCCCTTCATGGTGTTCAGCTATTTGCTTCGGGGCATTGATCTACCAACCATCTTGCTGACAGTGGGCTACCTGTATGTATTGAACTGCCTGCTTCTACTGGCGGCAATGATGCTGGCTTCAATGGGGATCCATTTCATTTTTAAAATCCTCATCGCATTGTTCGTTGGGTTGCCGTTGATAATTTACACCATGGTTGGGGCTCTCGGCACAGCAATGATTGCCGGATTTGGCGGGGCTCTTTCGGGTGGCCGATTCTTGGCGGAGGCCCTGCCCCTCATCCTTACCATACTACTGAATATCGGCCTCATAGCCGGGTTGCTATTTTTCCTGTGTGTTTCCTTTATCACCCCGCGCACTGCCAATCGCGAGTTTCCGCTGCGCGTGTATTGCGCGGTGATGTGGGCGGTAATCGGACTGGAGGCCGGCGTGTGGGCTTTGGTGGAAGATGAATGGGAAATATTTGGCTACGGATTTGGAGTCTTCTGCGGACTGCTGGCGGCACTGGGGATTTTTTACGCCATCGGGCAGGAGGATCACCTCAGCGTGCGAGTGCGTCGTGATATCCCGCGTAACCCCCTTCGCCGGGCGGTGGCATTTTTATTTTTCAACGGCGCACTCGGTGGGTTGATTCTGAGTTGTCTGTTCAGTTTTGGAGGATTACTGCTCATATTCGCTGGCTTGGAGGCGTGGCCCATGCTCACGGGAAGTTCCTCGAGCACACATGATTGGAGTGAATTTTGTTCCGGCTTCATAATGCTGGGATTGTACCTCATCGCCCATGCGCTAATGTCGCTGTGGATCCACCGCACATGGCTGCCAACCCGCAGCCCGATGTGGCCGCGCCTGTTTTTTTTGGTGAGTATCGGAATTCCGTATTGCGCCACTTTTGTGATTTACTATCTGTTCACCCAGGATTTTCTCGAGGACGGGACGATCCCCGGTATCATGCTCAATTCTTTCTATGCCATGGCCGATGGGGATGAGGAGAGTGTATACGCCCACCTAATTGCCGCACTGGTGTTGACGGTGGGGGCTCTGGTGTTGAATGCAAAATGGATTTTCGAGCGCCTCAAGGATTTTAAACCCTACGAACGACCAGCGACTCCTGTGGCACCTACAGCATCTGTAAAAGCCGCGCCATCTGCAACTCATGAAGGCCCCACTCCGCCAAAGCTTGATTGACGGCGAACAGGCGGGGCTGCGTTACGCGCTGTGCCTGCCTAACTCGCCGATGAGCGGCGTGCGCGGCGAACGCCTCGGCCGCCGCGCGGGCAGCTCGGTGGATTTTCAGGATTACCGCGAATACCAACCGGGCGATGACCTCCGCCATATTGACTGGAACGCGTACGCCCGCAGCAATCAACTCATCGTCAAACTGCATCGCGAGGAAGTGCAGCCGCATCTCGACCTCATTCTTGATACATCGGCCTCGATGAATTTGCCGGACACCGACAAGCCCGCCGCGCTGCATCAACTCGCCGCGCTGCTCGCCACCGCTGCCACCAACGCGCGTTGCTCGCAGGCGCTGTGGATGACCGGCGAAGGCTTCCAACGTGTCCGCAACGACACCCAACCGCCCGGCGCGTGGGGTGAGCTGCCGATGGGCGGCGCGCGGTCATTTGAGGAAGCCCACGGATTACTGCCCCCGCGCCTGCGTCGTCAAGGGATGCGGGTGATCATCAGCGACCTGCTGTGGCCCGGTGATCCGCTGCCCACACTGCGTAAGCTCTCCGAAGGCGCGGCCAGTTTGCACGTCATCCAATTGCTCGCGCGTACCGATGCCACCGCACCCGAGCCGGGCAATGTGCAATTGCAGGACCACGAAACTGGAGAGACACTTTCCATTTATATCGACGCCAGCATCCGTCAAACCTACCGCGACACGCTCCGTAGCCTGCAACAAAGCTGGCACAACGCCTGCAAACAAACCGGCGCGCAACTCACCACCCTCATCGCCGAAGACCTCGGCCAGTCGCTGTCCGCGCTGGAGGAAATCCAACTGCTGGAGCCCGCCTGATGCCGACGATCACTTATCCCCTCGCGTGGCTCGCAGTCATCAGCTTGCCTTTGTTGGCGGCGATTTATTTTTTGCGGCATCGTTTTCGCAAACTGCCGGTTTCCAGTTTGTTGCTGTGGCAAATGCAAAAGGAATCGCGCGAAGGCGGCCGCCGCTTTGAGACGCCCAAGTTTCCGCCCATCTTTTTTATTGAGTTGCTCATCCTTGCCCTGCTCGTCTTCGCTGCGCTGGGACCGCGCTGGCAATTGCCGCACACCACCCGACCGCTGATTGTAGTGCTCGACGATTCTCTTTCGATGAGCGCCGGCCCTGCCGGCCAACAACCGCGCGATGAAGCACTGAAATTGTTAAATGAAATTTTGGCCGAACGCGATTTTGCAAGCTATCAACTTATCGCCGCCGGCGCGGGCCCGCGCTTGCTCGGCGACACCGTGCCGCATCCGAATCAACTCAAAGACCAAATCTCGCTCTGGACTTGCAGCGCCCACGCCGCCGATCTCGATGCCGCGCTGGCCCTCGCGCGCAATCTCCGCAAAGGCGATGCCGATGTGCTCGTGCTCACCGACCACGCCCCCGCCGAATCCGATCTCCCGCCCGGCCGCATCCGCTGGGAAGCCGTTGGTAAACCGCGCGTGAATTTCGCCTTCGTCAACGCCGCCCGCACACCGCACGCCGCGGGCGATCGTTGCCTTTTTGAAGTCGCCAACCTTTCCGCCAGCGCCGCCACCAATACATTGCGCGTCACTGCCGGGCAACAGGTCGTTTATGAAAAGCGATTACTCTTGGAAACCAATCGTACCCACCGTGTCACCTTGCCCGTGCCTGCCACGATGGGCACGCTGCGCGCAGAGTTGGGCGACGACGCGTTGGCGGGCGACAACCGCGCCGCGTTGGTGCGTCCACGCCGACGGCTGGTACGCGTGCAAATGTCTGTGACCGACACCAACCTCGCGCAACTCATCACCGAAACCCTCGCTGCCACCGGACTGCGCGCGCCGACAAATCAACCGCCAGAACTGGTTATCCACCAAAGCGACACCCTGCCCGCCGGACGCGAGGCCTGGGGCCTGCACTTTGCGCCTGTGCCCGAAAAAGCCGAACGTTTCACCGGCCCGTTTGTGATGGACACCACCCATCCACTCACGCACGGCCTCACGCTGCCGGGCATCGTGTGGGGTGCCAATGCCACGGCCACCAATGCGCCCGGGCATTTGCCCATCATCACTGCCGGCAACGTGCCGTTGGTCACCACCCGCACCGACCGCCGCGGGCGCGAACAAGTGACGCTGCACTTCGCTCCCACGCAGTCCACCGTGCAGGACACCCCGCAATGGCCCGCGCTGTTTTGGAATTTACTCCACTGGCGCGCGCGCGCGCAGCCGGGTTTGCCGGAAAACAATCTTCGCCTCGGCGCGGAAGTGCCCTACCGCCCGCGCGGTAAAACCGCGACGCTCACGTTTCCTGATAAAACAGAACAGCAACTCGACACGCCCAGCGGTGAAATCCGTTTGCCGGTCAAGCAACCGGGCGTGTACACGGTGGTTTCCGGTGCACAAACGAATCGGCTGCGTGAATCATTTGCGGTCAATTTCCTCGCAGGCGCAGAATCCAACCTCTCGGCTGCGGTCACCGACAAGTGGGGCGCTTGGGGCACGGAAGAAGAGGTGCGCTACGAATACGCTTCGGTTTTGCCTTATCTAATTCTGTTGGCCCTCGCCGGTGCGTTGGCGCATTTGTGGATGATTGCACGCCAAAGGGGGCGCACTTAAACGCGAAAGATGACGTTGATGACTCCAATTTGGTTGTTGCTGCTCGTGCCGCTGGGCGCGGCGCTGGTGGCGTGGCCGCTGCCCGGGCGCGGGTTGAACATTGTACGCGCCATCACGCTCGGCCTGTTGGTGCTGGCGATGGCACAACCGGCGGTGCGGCTGCCTGATCGCCATGGGGTTTTGGTGGTGGTGGCCGATCGCAGCGCGTCGATGCCCGCGCGCGCCGGGGCGGATCAACTCGAGGCCATCAAACAATTGCACAGTGAAATGGGCGAAGGCGACCGCTTGGCGGTAGTGAGTTTCGGGCGCGAAGCGGGCATCGAACGCGCGCCGGGCTCGGATGGGCTTGATGAGTTTTCCGGTAAAGTGGACGGCCAGCACTCGCGCCTCGCACACGCGTTGGACCGCTCGCTGGCGTTGATTCCGCCGGGCAAGGGCGGGCGAATTCTGGTGTTGTCGGATGGGCACTGGACGGGCCGCGATCCGGCGGCGGTCGCAGCCCGCGCGGCGGGGCGCGGCATTGCGATTGACCACCGCTGGATAAGCCGCACGCGCAGCGAAGACCTCGCCATCAGCAGTTTGCAGGCGCCGGGCGATGTACTGCCGGGGCAGGCGTTTATGATTTCCGGCTGGGTGAATTCGCCACGCGCACAGGAAATCGCGTACGAATTGCGCCGACACGATACGATCATCGCCGCGGGCAAACGCGAAGTGCCGATGGGTCTCTCGCGCCTGCTTTTTCGCGACCGGCCTTCGCTGTCGGGCACGGCGGCGTACTCGCTAAACATCCGCGCCATGGTCACTGATGCCACCGATGCTATTCCGGAAAATAACACGGCCCGCGCGTTGGTGGGCGTGCGCGGGCGCAAGCCGTTGTTGTTGGTTTCCAACTTCGGCGCACAAAGCGGCTTGGCACGATTGCTCGTGCAAGGCGGTGCCACCCTCGTCGCGCGCACGCCGGCGCAGTGCAATTGGAGCCTCGAAGATTTATCGCGCTGGTCAGCGGTGATTTTGGAAAACGTAATGGCCGGCGACCTTGGCCTCGACGGGATGGAGGCACTGCGCGATTGGGTGCGCGAAACCGGTTCGGGGATGATGATGACCGGTGGCGAAAAATCCTACGCGCCCGGCGGTTACTATCAATCGCCTATCGAACCCATCCTGCCGGTAACGCTGGAAAGGCGGAATGAAATCCGAAAACTACAGACGGCTATCGTGGTGGTAATGGATCGTTCCGGCTCAATGGGAATGGGCGTAAGCGGCGGCAAAACCAAAATGGACCTCGCCAACCTCGGCGCGGCGCAGGTGTTGGATTTGCTTTCGCCCACGGATGAGTTCGGCGTTATCGCTGTGGATAGCGCGCCCAACACCGAATTACGGCTGGACACTGCCGAGAAAAACCAAACGCCTTTTTTCCGCCGGAAAATCCTGAGCATCCAACCGGGCGGTGGCGGCATTTATGTGTACGTCGCGCTGGAGGCGGCGGCCAAAATGCTGCAGCGCGCCAAGTCGGCGAACAAGCACGTGATATTGTTTTCCGACGCGCAGGATTCCGAGGAGCCGGGTAATTACAAAGACCTCGTCGGGAAAATGCGCAAAGCCGGTATCACCATCAGTGTCATCGGCCTCGGCACGGACAAGGATGTGGACGCGGATTTATTGAAAGACATCGCCAAGCTTGGTGAAGGGAATGTTTATTTTACCGACCGACCCACGGAAATTCCGCGAATCTTCGCGCAGGACACCTTTGCCGTGGCGCGCAACACCTTCATCAAGGAAGCAACCGCCGTAAAAATCCTCACGGACTTCAGCACGCTCGGCGCGCAAGGGCAATGGGCGCCACCGGCGTTGGGCGGCTATAACCTCACATACGCCCGCAAACGCGCCAGCGTTGGGATGATAACACAGGACGAATACAACGCGCCCGGCGTGGCGTGGTGGCAAGTGGGCGCGGGGCGCGTGGTGTGTTTCACCGGCGAAGCGGATGGCACCTACGCGGGCGACTTCGCGAAATGGAAGGACGCCGGCGATTTTTATGCGACGCTCGCGCGCTGGGCGGCGGGCCGTCCAACGGAATTGCCGGACAACATGCTGCTCACGCAGGAAGTGCGCGATGGCGTTTGTGTTGTGCAACTGCACTTGGATCCCGCCCGCGCAGAACGAATTACCAAACGCCCCAAGCTCACCACATTGCGCGGTTTGCCCGGTGAAGCACCGCGCAAAACGACCGGCCATCTCAACTGGAAAACCGCCGACCTGCTTGAAGCCACCCTGCCCCTGCAAGGTGGCGAGACATTACTGAGCAGCGTGAACTTCGGCCAAAACCTCGTGCAAACGCTTGCGCCCGTTTGCCTGCCGTACTCGCCGGAGTTCGCGCCCGACCGCCCCAACCGCGGCCGCCTCGCGCTGGCCGGCCTCAGCCGCACCTCCAACGGACAAGCCCGCCTCGCGCTGGCGGATATTTGGGACACCCTCCCACGCCAACCGCGTCATTTGCCGCTTGCCGTTTGGCTGGTGCTCGCGGCGTTGATTTTATTTTTGCTCGAAGTCTTCCAAAGACGCACCGGCTTCTTTGGCACAAAACTCCGCGCGACCAGTTCCGAAGACGGCATCCTCGCCGGCCCCACTCAAAAACGCACACGCACCACCCTCGCCAGCGCCGCCAACGAGTCCGAGGAAGAAACCGGACTCAAACTCCCCAAACGCAAACGCACCCGCAAACGTGCCGACGAAGGCCCGCCTGTGGTCGCCCCCCCCGTGCTCGGCGCAAGCGAAGTAATCGACGACCCCAGCAAGCCCCCCGTCATCGGCCCGCCCCAAGCCTCCACCCTCGACGCCCTCCAAGCCGCCCGCCAACGCGCCAAAGATCGCGAAGGCCGTGCGCGGGAAGATTAATCGGCAGATCAGCCTTTACCCGAACTCCATTGTGCGTAGGGTTGGGGCAGATGAAACCCACACTGTATTTTCTCGTGCTCGGTTTGTTGGCCAGTGCTTGCGGCGATCAGCCGGAGCCGGACATCAATGATAATTCTTCAGGCAATCCCGCGACCGCGCCGGTGGATTATTTGGGCGCGGTAAACAAAGGCCGCAACAAAGCCATTATTGACGCCGGCTTATTGCAGGTGAACAGCGCCATCAACCAATTCAAAGCTACGAGCAGCCAACCGCCAGCCAGTTTGCAGGAACTCATCACCGAAGGCCTCCTTGCCGAATTACCCGCCGTGCCCAACGGAATGAAATGGCAATACAACCCGCAAACAGGTGTGGCTACGGTGGTGCCCGCCCAATAGTAAATTTTCAGAATCCACCAAACGCTTG
>JAPKEI010000324.1 GCA_028872685.1 Verrucomicrobiota bacterium
CTCAAGGCTAAACGTCGCGAGCCATGGGATATTCAACAACGCAAACGCACGCAGCAAGTCGAGCGCGCCATTGCCGATTGGGATAAAGCCAACCCCAAACCCACGAAGGAGCAAATGCTCGAACGCGACAATCTCGCTGCGGGCCTAATCCAGCTCAAAACGCTGCAAGCCAAATACCGCGATCCCGGCCCCATTTACGACTGCCTTGTTTTCCACGATGGAAAACGCTGGAATGCGAGCATCGACACCGATGAGGACGGCGATTTCGCCAATGAAAAACTAATGACGAATTTCCGTGTGAACCGCGATTACGGCACCTTCGACGGCGAAGCGCAGATGAATTTCGCCACCAACATTTATCGCGATGGCGATCTGCTTTCCGTCGTCGTCGATTGCGGCGCGCACGGCACCCACGTAGCCGGCATCGTGGCGGCGCATTTTCCCAAACAACCCGAACTCAACGGCCTTGCCCCCGGCGCACAGATTGTTTCCGTGAAAATTGGCGACACCCGCCTCGGCTCCAGCTCCACCGGCACCGGCCAAATGCGCGGGCTCATCACCGTTTTGCAAAACAAATGCGACCTCATCAATATGAGCTACGGCGGCCCCTCGTCCCGCCCGAATGTCGGCCGAATTTATACTGAGTACGCCAATATCGTAAACCGCCACGGCGTCATCTTTTGCGCCAGCGCGGGTAATAACGGCCCAGCGCTGTCTTCCGTCGGTTCCCCCGGCGGCAGCACTAGCGCCTTGCTCGGCATCGGCGCAAGCGTTACGCCGCAAATGATGCTCGATCAATACGGCATGCGTGCCACGCGCAAGAACATGCAATACACGTGGAGCTCGCGCGGGCCTGCGATCGATGGCGACCTCGGCGTGGACCTCACCGCACCCGGTGGCGCGATCGCCCCGGTGCCCAATTGGCTGCTCCGCCGCAACACGCAAATGAACGGCACCTCAATGTCCTCCCCAAACGCCTGCGGCAACATCGCTCTGCTCCTCTCCGCGCTGAAATCCGAAAAGGCCAACCGTACGCCCCATCGCGTGCGCCGCGCGCTGGAAAATACCGCCGCGCCCATCGCCGGCCTTTCGCCACATGAACAGGGGCGCGGGATGATCCAAATTCACAAGGCGTACGATTGGCTCAAAAATAATCCGACCATTACAAAAAGTGATTTCAAGTTCGACGTCCGCATCACCTCGCGCGGGAATGCGCGCGGAATTTATTTGCGCGAACCGTTCGAGGTCAACCGCACGCATTCGGTTTCGGTGACATTGATTCCCGTTTTCCATCGCGACACCAAACCCGCGGAAAAAATTAATTTTGAAAAACGACTACTGCTCCAATGCAATGTCGACTGGGTGGAACACGCCAGTCAAATTCTGCTCGCCAATGATTCCGAGCGTATCACGGTTAAAGTTGACCCCGCCGGCCTCGCTCCGGGCGTACATTACACCGAAGTGGTGGGCACGGACGCGGATGCTCCCCAACGCGGCGCGCTCGTGCGCGTGCCGGTCACGGTGATCATTCCCGAAAAAATTGAGGGCGCGAAATGGAATGAAACGCTCACCTTCAAGGGTGGCGATACCACGCGCCGATTTCTCGCTGTGCCGACTGGCGCCACGTGGGCCGACCTTCACGTGCGCACGATCAAGGCCGGCACGGATCAGCGGATCACGATGCACGCGGTGCAGCTGTTGCCGGGACTCTCCTTCCGCGCGGGTGGCGAGCGGCGCTACGTCACTTTGCGCGAAGGCGCGGTGCGCGTGGAAAGCTTCGCCGTCACCGGCGGCCGCACCTTGGAGCTTTGCCTCGCGCAATATTGGTCGAGCCTCGGCGAAGCGGAGGCGGAGTTCACGCTGCAGTTTCACGGGCTGCGGCCAAGCAGTGAAGTGGTTTCGCTTGATGGAAATGATTTGACCGACAGCGTGGTGGTCACCGCACCGTTGCGTGATGAACGCGTGTCGCCTTCGGGCTCATTCAAAACTTGGCGCCGCTCAGTGCGCCCATCCAAGGCGGAAATCCGGCCGCTCGATCCCGTGCGCGATCGATTGGATGATGAAGAGCAAATCCACGAGATGATTCTCACGTACAATTTCGATCAAGCCGCTGCCGCGCGCATAACTCCCGTACTCACGGTGGATTATAACGATGGCTCGGATTATTTTTTCGAGTCCGGCGTGTGGCAGTTGTTCGACGCACAAAAACGCCGACTCGGCAGCGGCACGCACAATGACCCCGTAAGCCTCGCCAAAGGCAAACACGTACTTCGCTATCACGTTCGTCATCCCGACAAAAAGTTGCTCGAGCGTTTTCAGCACACACTGTTGATGCTCGATCAACCTGCGTCGCGTTCCGTGTCGCTTGCTTTCCACGAACACGCCGAAGGAGCGATCCGTGGCAATTCGCGCTTTGTCGCGCGCACGCTTCGGCACGGTGATTCCGTACGGCTGCACTTCGCTATTCCCAAGCACGGGCAACTACCTTCCGGCGTGAAGCCCGGTGACATTTTGCGCGGCAAGATTCAATACGGCGGCAACACCGATGATCTCAACGGCGCGGGTCAAAAGCCCGACGGTTTCCCCGTTCAATACATTGTGCCAGCCGCACGCAATTCATTCCCCGCCACCAAGCCCAAAGTGGTGCCGCCAAAAAAACCAGAACCCAAAAAGCTCAGCGATGAAGAAAAACTCGCTGAAAAAAATCTCAAGCTTGAACTCGCCAAGCTTAAGCCACTTGAGCCGGCTAAGGACGCCAAAGAAATCCTGAAAGTCGCCGACGCCGTTCTTAAACAACTCGACCTCGACGGACTCCAGCAATACCTCGGCACCCCCGCCGATGAAACTGCCGCCGACAAAGATGCTTTGAAAAAGAAATGGGATGCTCAAAAGGCAGCGCTCATCACCGCCCTCCGCGCCCAAGCCCGGGTGCGACTCGCCCAAGCCAAAGCCGACAAAAAAACCGTCGCAGCATTTGAAGCCGCTTGGGAAAAACTCATCCGCTGGAACCCCGCTACCGATGCCGCCAACGCCGAACTGAATCTTGAACGCGAATTGCTGCACAATCGTCTCGGAAACGCCGTGAACATTCTCACCGCCAAGATTGCAAAATCCCCCACCACCCGCGCTCATTACGAAAAACGCGCCG
>JAPKEI010000325.1 GCA_028872685.1 Verrucomicrobiota bacterium
GCTATCCTAGTGAAAACCCTACGCCAAACCCAAGTGGGCGTTGAAGTCTCAATCATTGACAGCCAATTAACTAAGCTGGCCGATGACGCGGAGCATCAGCACAAAGACAAAGTGCTCAGTGCTGCAAAGTATATTCTCCTCAACCCACCCGATACCACCGACGCTGTGCCCGGCCAACTCGACTCACGGGCCGTAGGGGCTCTATGGGATATTCTCATCCGCTACAAGGATACTACCTTCAAGGATGAGGCCGAGAAAATGCTGGTTACCGAGAATGGCCTCGACCGGCGCGCATTGGACTACCTCACCCGCGTGCTTGAAGCACAGTCCGTGCCTATCCTCGCTACCGTCTACTATGATGCCAACATCGAGAACCGCACCAAGGAAGATTTGTGGGGACGCATCAATGATTACCTCGATGAATCCCCTGCGGCTGGCCAGGTCATGGTCGATCGTTTCCGGGAAGGCCTCCAGAAAATGGCCGATGAAAAGACCGAACAAGCTAAACGCGAAGCCGAACGGGCCCAGCGAGCTGCTGGCGGTGGTGGCGAAGAAGCTAGTCGCGCTGATCGCTTTGCAGAGATGAGAGCACGGTTCCAGCAAGGCGGCGGCGGTCGGGGCGGCGGCTCACGCGGTGCTTTGAGAGGAGACCTCGAACGATTAGGCCGCAGCCCAGGTCAAGGCAAGGAACTTGCCGACGAAGCCATTAGCAACCGGCGAGCAATCCTAACCGGCGTTAAGGGGACCACAAGTGATCCTGATTTCCAGACGATGTTTGCGTCCTTAGATAAAAGGCTCGATGACCTAGCTAATCCCACTGAGGAAACCAGCACTCGTTGGCGCCTTAGCGATCCCGAAAGCGCCCGGCGCGAAGAAGAGAGGCGTAACCGCGACGGTGGTGAAGGAAGAACCCCCGGCACACCTCGGCGACCCGGACAAGGTAACTAAAAGTCAAATTTTCACACCGCCCTTCGGGGCGGTTTTTTTATGCCCTAACGTATTACGGCACGGGCCGATCGTCCAATTTTCGCTGCAAATAAATCACATCACGCCATTCGCCAAACTTGCAACCGGCCTCCGGAAACACCCCTGCCTTCGTAAAGCCATGACCTGCGTGCAATTGCAGACTTGGCTCATTCGCCGCATCAATCGTTGCCAGCAGCACGTGCAACTGCCGCTCGCGCCCCGCCTTCAACAGCGCCTCCATTAACCGCCCGCCAATGCCCTGCCGCCGACTGCGTTCCTTCACATACACCGCCACCGCGCCGGTGAAGCGAAACCCCATTCGTTCCTGATGAGGCCCCAGCGAGCCCCAGCCCACAATCACGCCGTCCGTTTCCGCCACCAGAATGGGGTAGTTGCGGCCCGTAAAATAGTCGAACCATTCCTCCCGCTGCGCCAGCGTGTGCGGCACGTCTTCATACGCCGCCGCCGGCTCGCGCACCGCCGCGTTGTAAATCAACAAAATCCCCGGCACATCTTCACGCACCGCCGCCCGAATAATCACCTCATCGCTCACACCCGCAAGGAACCACACCGCCCCATGCGGCACGAGCCTTTTTGACGGTTTGACTCTCCGCATTTTTCCGTTATTCTCCGCGCCCTTGAATGAGTAAACGAAAATATAACGTGGCCGTGGTGGGTGTAACCGGTGCAGTGGGGCAGGCGATGCTTCGCGTGCTGGAAGCGCGGCGGTTTCCCGTTGATCAACTCCTGCCGCTGGCTTCCAAGCGTAGTGCGGGCAAGCGCGTGCGTTTCAACGGCAAACAAATCACCGTGCGCGAACTCACGCGCGAATCTTTTGCCGATGTCGACATCGCGCTCTTCAGCGCCGGTGGTGGTATCAGCCAAAAGTTTGCGCCCGTCGCTGTGAAGGCCGGCGCGGTGGTGGTGGATAATTCCAGCGCCTTTCGCATGGAGAAAAACGTGCCGCTCGTGGTGCCGGAAATCAACGGCGAGGATGTGGCAAAACATCGCGGCATCATCGCCAACCCAAACTGCAGCACCATCGTCACGCTAATGGCGTTGCATCCGCTGCACGCGGCGTTTGGCGTGAAGCGCATTTTTGCGGCCACGTATCAGGCCGTGTCCGGCAGCGGCGCGCAGGGGATTGTGGAACTGGAAACGCAGGTGAAAGACCTCGCGCGCGGGCGCAAAATTTCCAAATCGGTTTACCCTCACCAAATCGCCTTCAATGCCCTGCCCCACGTGGACGCCTTTCTCGACAACGGCTACACAAAGGAGGAAATGAAGCTCGAAAATGAGGGCCGCAAAATCATGCACCACCCGCGCTTCCGCGCCAGCACCACCTGCGTGCGCGTGCCGGTGTACCGCGCGCACTCCATCGCGGTGAACGCAGAATTCACCAAGCCCATCACCGTGGCCGCAGCGCGGCGCGTGCTGAAAAGAGCACCGGGGCTGGATTTGCTCGATGAGGTTTCCAAAAATATTTACCCGCTCGCGTTGGAGTGCGCCGAAAAAGACAACTGCGCCGTGGGCCGCATACGCAAAGATTGTGCCATGAAAAACGGCCTGAGCTTCTGGGTAGTGGGCGACCAAATCCTCAAGGGTGCTGCACTCAACGCGGTGCAAATTGCGGAGAAACTAATTTAACGCAGCGGTACTTGTTAAGTGCCGCACCTTATTCGGAGGTGGTGCCGGTTTTTGAGCCCTCTCAATTGCCTCGTCCCTCTTTCGCCTTGTTCTTCTGCAGTTGCTTCTTTGCGGCACCGGAGTTCTGCGAGCCGCTCATCAACATCGAAAAGACAACAATGCCAATCATCATGGAGGGGAACCCAATTTTAATAAGCTTGCTCACTGTTTTCAAAGCACCTTGTTTTGACGATTTGTAAAGACTCTTCCCAAATTTTTTAGAGGCAACTTACAAAATTCATCGCAAAAACTCCATTTATCAACCAAAGTAACCCCCTTAGCTTTGTTTACGTATTATAAGCCATAAACCGATTGTGAAGACCACCTTGCTCATTTTGGCCCTGTTGACCACGCCCTCCAAGATCGCACGCGTGGCGGAGGCAGGATTGATGCTCACCAACCTACATGGGCACGCCGTTACGCCGTTGCACGCCAAAGGCAAGCAACCCGCGGTTTTGTTTTTCATCACGCA
>JAPKEI010000326.1 GCA_028872685.1 Verrucomicrobiota bacterium
TTGCTCGACGGTTTTGGCACGCATGCCAATTCGCACACCATCGCCAATGGGTTTGCGTGGGGGCCGGACGGGTGGTTGTACGGCACACACGGGATTACGAACTGGTCGCTGCCGGGCAAGCCGGGGACGTCGAAGGAAAAGCGGCGGCGGTTTGAGGGCGGGGTGTGGCGGTATCATCCGGTGCGGCATATTTGGGAGCCATTCGCCATTGGTACCACCAATCCGTGGGGCATTGACTGGAACGAGTACGGCCACGCTTTTGTTTGCAACTGCGTGAACCCGCATTTGTTTCACATCATCCAAGGCGCGCATTACGAGCCCGCGCGCAATCGGCCGACCGGGCGGTTTGCCTACGAGCGGATCCCGACCATCGCGGATCACTTGCATTTCACGAACACGAAGACCATCCGCGCGGGCATCGGCACGCCGGAGGAGGACGCAGCCGGCGGCGGACACGCGCACAGTGGCACGATGATTTATCTGGGCGATAATTGGCCGGCCAAATATCGCGGCGATGTTTTCATGAACAACATCCACGGCCGGCGCATCAACCACGATCGCCTCGCACGCAAGGGCAGCGGCTACGCCGCCAGCCACGCGCCGGACGTGATGCGCGCGCGCGACCCGTGGTTCGTGGGCGTCACCCTCGCCTACGGCCCCGACGGCGGCGTGTACGTCAGCGATTTCTCCGAAACTGGCGAATGCCACCACACCCGCAACACCCAAAAGCACACCGGCCGAATTTATAAAATCACCTTTGGCAAACCGAAGCCGTGGAAGGGCGACATTGGCAAGTTGAATATTCTGGAATTGGTGAAGCTGCAATCGCATTCCAATGAATGGTTCGCCCGCCACGCGCGGCGCGTGTTGCATGAGCGGCAGGCCAACACGTCGGTGCTGGCAAAAACCCTGAAGTCCAGCCGGTCCGTGCCCCTGCGGCTGCGAGCCCTGTGGGCCTTGCGGGTGACGGGTAATTTGGATGAGAAGAAACTCGAAGGATTGCTTCAGGACTCAAGCGAACACCTTCGCGCATGGGTCATTCAGTTGCTTTGCGAAAACAGAAAACCATCGGAGGCAGCGTGCGCGGAATTCGCGCGAATGGCGCATGAGGACAAATCCCCCCTCGTGCGCTTGTATCTCGCCAGTGCGATGCAGCGTTTACCGCTGAAGCAGCGTGTGCCGATACTAGCACATTTGCTCGCCAACACGGAGGACAAGCACGATCAAAATCTACCACTCATGTATTGGTACGCCACCGAGCCAGTGGTGGCCGTTGACCGCATCGCCGCTGTGAAACTGCTGACCGCCTGCAAAATCCCCAAGGTGCGCCAGTTTATCACGCGCAGGATGGCGACTGGACGCGATGCGGGCAAAAAGGAATAATACGCGACGAGTGAAACGCCTTTATTTTTTGTTGTTTGCCATCGTATTGCTGTCGCCAGTCCAGTTGCGCGCCCAAGATGCCGAGGCGTTGGCGGCGTTGGTGGGGGTTTTGAAGGAGTCGGACGATGCGGGGTTTCAACTGGATATTCTCAAGGGCATCAGCGCGGCGTTAAAAGGACAGCGGAATCTCAAGTCGCCAGAGGGTTGGGATACTGTGGCGGCCCGGCTGGGGGAGAGCCCGAATGCGGAGGTGCGGCAGTTGGCGCGGGCGCTTTCGTTGACGTTCGGGAGCAAGGTTGCGCTGCACGCTTTACGAAAGGTTTTGGCGGATGGCAAGGCGAAGTTGCCGGAGCGTCGGAAGGCGTTGTCGGCATTGGTGGCTGCGCGGGATGTAAAGTTGCCGGAGGTGTTGCGGGGGTTGCTGAGGGAGAAAACGCTGCGGCGGGAGGCATTGCGGGGCTTGGGGGCGTTTGAGGATGCCAAGACGTCGGCGGCGATTTTGAAAATTTATACGAAGCTGGATTCGGCGGGCAAGCGCGACGCGCTGACGACGCTGGCCTCGCGGGTGAGTTTTGCGAAGGCGCTAATGGCGGCGGTGGCGCAAGGCGTGGTGAAGGCGAATGAGTTGCCGGCGGACATCGTGCGGCATTTGCGCGCGCACGGGGTGAAAGATATCAACGAAACGCTCGACAAGGTTTGGGGCGTGAGCCGTTCCACGCCGGCGGCGAAACTTGCAGAGATTGCGAAGTACAAAAAGTTGCTGGAGGCGAAGGTGAATCGTCCCGATAATTTACCCCGAGGCCGGGCTCTTTTCCAACGCACCTGCGCGCAGTGTCATAAGCTCTACGGCGAAGGCGGCGAGATTGGGCCGGACATCACGGGATCCAATCGCAACAATCTCGATTATCTGCTAACCAATATGCTCGACCCGAACGCGGAAATCCCCAACGACTATCGCACGACGATTTTGCGCACGAAGGACAACCGCGTCTTGGTGGGCGTCATCCGCCGCAGTGAAGGGCCGTCCGTCACCATCGCCACGCCGGCCGAGGTGGTGACTGTAGCCAAGCGCGATGTGGCGGCGATTGATCCGCAGAATTTTTCGATGATGCCGGAGGGGCTCGTACTCGCGCTCAAGGTAGACGAACTGCGCGATCTCGTCGCTTACTTGCGCGGCAGTCGACAGTTGCCGTTGCCAAAGGAGTAGCTAGGCGGGCTACAGTTTCAATTTGTCAGCCAGGAATTCTTCCAGCTTCACAGTGTCGGCGGCAAAGCGACGGATGCCTTCAGCTAGTTTTTCGGTAGCGCAGGGGGCTTCGTTTAGCGCCCAGCGGAAGGTGGTTTCGTTGAGGGAGATTTTTTCCACGTTGCTAACGTTGGCGGTATCCACGGTGAGCTTGCGGGGGAGGTCGCCTTCGGTTTCCAGTAGTTCCTCGAGGAGATTGGGGCTGATAGTTAGCAGATCGCAACCGGCGAGTTCGGTGATTTCACCTGTGTTGCGGAAGCTCGCGCCCATGACTTCGGTAGCGTAGCCGAATTTTTTGTAGTAGTTGTAAATGTCGGTAGCCGGCTGAACGCAGGGGCCTTCAGCGGAGGTGAAGTCATCTCCTGTCTTGGTTTTGTGCCAGTCCATGATGCGGCCGACGAAGGGGGAGATGAGTTGCACGCAGGCCTCGGCGCAGGCGACGGCTTGGGGGAAGGAGAAGAGCAGCGTGAGGTTGCAGTGGATGCCTTC
>JAPKEI010000327.1 GCA_028872685.1 Verrucomicrobiota bacterium
TTTTCGTTTTCCATGCGCTCACTGAGCCATTGCTTGATCATGCTTTGGTAATTCAGAAAGCGCGACCTGGCCAGGCGCTTGATGCGGGAGAGCATGCGCGGATCCATTCGGAGAGTGATGGTGACTGACTCGTTGGCGTTGGAGCCGATAGCAATCGAGTTTTCCATGAGCCGAACATCGATGGCGGTGCTGTTCCAATACTTGGCCTCGGCTTCGTCGGTGACGAAGTCGGGGACTTGTTCCCATTGATTGATGTAGGTCATATTGCGTTTTTTTGGTTAAGCAGTTTATCTTGTTGCCGGTCGTAAAAAAAAAATTCCTCTGCCTCAAATGGCCGCGCATGGATGACTTGAATCTGGCGCCCATTTGCGCGGTAGATTGAGAAAATGCCCTCCCCACTGGCTGCGCGCCCTAGATTGAAATAACGCGCTTTTTCTGAAAATTGCGCTGAATCAGGCAATAACCGCACAGCAAAGGGATCCTCGAAGGATTCCTCTACATCCTGAGCTTTCAAAGAGCCAACCGCCGTCAAGGGACGTTTTTCCCAGTCAAAATCCATTATTGCTGCAGCTTGTAAATCAATTGACCATCAACAGTCACTACAATGTATTTACACCACATTGCAGGGAATTTCAACCGATTTTTTAGATTTCTTTTCTCCATTGGCGTTCTGGATGGAAAATTACTGACCCAACTTGTCCATCATCTTGATGAGGGGCAGGAACATCGCGATTACGATTGAGCCAACAATAACAGCTAAGAATACAATCATAACCGGCTCCAACAGAGAAGTCATGGCGGTGACTGCGTTATCGACTTCTTCTTCGTACACGTCGGCAATCCTAACAAGCATCTCGGGTAGCGCGCCGGTTTCTTCGCCAATATCAATCATGCTGATAACCATAGGCGGGAAAACGCCGGAAGCTTCAAGAGGTTTGGTGATGGTTTCGCCCTCTTTCACGGCATCATATACCTTCTCGATCGCGGCGGTGAGAATAACATTGCCGGCGGTCTCTTTCACGATGTTGAGCGCCTGCAGAATGGGCACACCGGAAGAGACCAGCGTGCCGAGGGTACGGCTGAAGCGGGCGATGGCTACTTTGCGCACCACATCACCGAGCACCGGCATGATTAGCTTAAACTTGTCCCATATTCTCCGGCCGAGCTTCGTCTTGGTGATGATAAGTTTAAACACAATAAAGACTGCGACCGTACCGCCAATTACAGCAAAAACATTATTTTTAATGGCGTCCGAAATTGCGAGAACCAGTTCGGTGAATTCCGGCAATCCTTCGCCCTCACCTAACATGTCGGTGAAAATGGTTTTGAATTTAGGAATCACGAAGGTCATCAAAATACCCACAATAATGACCGCGACGAACATGACCGCCATGGGGTAAAACATAGCGGCTTTCACTTTACCCTTAATAGACTGGGATTTTTCCATGAACTCCGAGAGGCGGTTCAGGGCGATTTCCAGCACACCGCCAATCTCACCGGCCTTCACCATGTTGACATAGAGTTTATCAAAGATCTTGGGATGCTTGGCCAGTGCTTCAGAGAATGTGGAGCCACCTTCAATGGTGAGTCCGATTTCATTGATGATGCCCTTGAAATATGGGTTTTGCGTGGATTTGGCCAGAGTCGTCATACCACGCATCAAAGGCAGTCCGGCATCGATCAATACTGCCAATTGCCGCGTGAATTGAGTAAGTTCTTTGCCGGCAACCGTTGGCAACGCAAAATTGAAATCCCCTTTTTTCTTCCCCTTCTTGGCAGCGGCTTTCTTAATTGCGTCATCACCCGCGGCCTCCTTAACCTCGGCCACTTGGGTAGGGTAAAACCCCATCTCCTTAATGCGGGCAATAGCCTCATTTTGGCTGCCCACCTCGAGGGTGCCCTCCTTCTGCTTGCCCTCTTTGTCGATGGCGATGTAGTTGAACAACGGCATAGAATTACAGATCAGGTAAACTTCATAACCTCCTCAAAGGTTGACTCCCCAGAAAACATCACCCGCAATCCATCCATGCGCAAGGTTTGCATCCCGAACTCAATAGCCTTTTCGCGCAACACAAGGGCGGGCACTTTGTTGGCGATCAGTTCGCGAGTTTCATCATTCATTTGCAGCATCTCGTACAAACCGCACCGCCCTTTGTAACCGGAGTTGTTGCAGGCATCGCAACCGGTTCCGTACTTAATCTCCCTGCCCTCGACATCTTCAACGTTGAGCTGCAGCATTTGTCGCTGATCGTTGGTGATGGGCGTGGAGACGATGCACTTGGGGCAAATGGTTTTCACCAACCTCTGAGCCAGCACGCCGTTCACTGAGGAGGAAATCAGAAAGGGTTCGACCCCCATATCCATTAGACGGGTAATGGCTTCAGTAGAACTGTTGGTGTGCAGGGTGGTGACCACCAAGTGACCGGTAAGCGCAGCCTCGATGGTGATGGAGGCAGTTTCCAAATCACGAGTTTCGCCCACAAGGATGATGTCCGGGTCCTGACGCAGAAAACTCTTGAGTGCCTTGGCAAAAGTCATCCCCATGGATTCCAGAATTTGGCATTGCACAATGCCTTCCACCGGAAATTCGACAGGATCTTCAGCGGTTACGATCTTTACATCCACGGTGTTGAGGCGGCGTAACGCGGCGTAGAGCGTAGTGGTTTTTCCGGATCCGGTTGGACCGGTGACGAGAAATACGCCATTGGGTTGTTCCACGCAATGGATGATGCTTTTGTGGACGCTGTCTGGAATTTTCAGGACATCAAGCGAGAGAATGTCAGTATTGTTTTTATCTAGCAAACGCAGCACTACCGATTCACCAAATTGGGTGGGCAACGTACTCATGCGGAAAACCAGTTCCTCGCCGGCGATGATGGTGGCGATCCGACCATCCTGTGGGAGACGACGCTCGGCGATGTTGAGATTGGCCATGATCTTTAGGCGGGAGGTGATTGCCGCGGCCAGTTCGCGAGGCGGTGGTGTAAGCAGCTTCATGGTGCCGTCCACTTTCATGCGAATTTGATAGGTATCCTCAAATGGCTCAAAATGAATATCCGACGCACTATCCTTGAGGGATTGGTACAACACCATGTTTACAAAGCGGACGATGGGCAT
>JAPKEI010000019.1 GCA_028872685.1 Verrucomicrobiota bacterium
GAGCCCCACATCACCCCCGCGCGGATGGGCTAATGCGGCGGCAAAATCCCGTACACCACCGCGCTCAGCCACTTGGGCGCGCAACGTTTCCAGCGTGACCGTCGCTTCAGGCAACGCCGCCAGTTCGGTGCGCTTGTGCGCTACGATTTCATCAAGGATGCTCATTCGTCATCGCCTCCCGCCATTCGTTCCGTGGGGCAACCGGCTTGTAACCAGCCGCTTACAAACTCATCCACCTCCCCATCCATCACCGCCTGCACGTTGCCGGTTTGAATTCCGGTGCGAAGGTCTTTGACCATTTGGTACGGCTGAAAAACGTAACTACGAATTTGGTTCCCCCAGCCTATCGCGCCTTTGTCGCTATAAAACCGCTCCATTTCAGATTTTTTTTCATCCTCGCGTTTGGCGTGGAGCTTTGCACCTAGCAATTTCATCGCGGTGTGTTTGTTTTGGTGTTGACTGCGCTGGTTTTGGCTAGCGGCCACCACGCCGGTGGGCAAGTGCGTGATGCGCACAGCGCTTTCCACTTTATTGACGTTTTGGCCGCCCTTTCCGCCACTGCGATAAGTGTCGATGCGCAAGTCGGAAGGATCAATTTCGATATCCACTTCGTCAACTATTTCGGCAATCACATCCACGCTGGCAAAACTGGTGTGGCGGCGTTTGTTGGAATCGAAAGGCGAAATGCGCACGAGCCGATGCACGCCGCGCTCGGCCTTGCAATAACCGAAGGCGTTTTCGCCAGAGATAATTACGGTCACGCTTTTGATGCCCGCGACTTCGCCGGCGGTCACGTCCGTGACTTCCACCTTCCAATCGCGGCGCTCGGCCCAGCGTTGGTACATTCGCAGAAGCATATCGGCCCAGTCGCAGCTTTCGGTGCCGCCCGCGCCGGCGTTGATGGTGAGAATGCAATTACTGCGATCGGCCGGATCACTGAGCAACGCGGCCAATTCGAGCGCGTCAAGCGAGGCGATAAATTTATCTGTATCCGCCGCCACCTCAGCGACGAGCGTAATTTGGTTGGCCTCGTCTTCTTCCGCACCGAGCTCGACCATCAATTGCAAATCATCGAGTTGCTTCTCGGCAGTGCGAATCGGCTCGATGCGTTTGCGCAGGTCAGCGCATTCTTCCACCACTTTCTGAGCCGCCTTGCGATTATCCCAAAAGCTATCGACCGCCATTTTTTCTTCCAACACTTTCAGCTGTGCTTCGCAATTCGGGAGGTCAAAGAAACCTCCGTAACTTGGCCAGTCGGGCTTCGGTTTCAGTAAGTCGAGCTTGGACGTTGTCGAACATTGTGCGGTTCAATTAGCTGGATTAGCGCCCGATGCCGAGCCCTTTTTACGGCGAACAAGTATGAGCCCCACACAAACCGCCACCGCGCCCCACGGAAGCCAGTCGCCAGCGCGTTGATAAACCGTCGGCGCACGCGGCCCTTTGCGGAGGGGGATGGTGACGATGTTCACGCGCGGAGAATGCACCGGCGGCTTGACGCCGTGAAAGTGCCCGTGCTCGTCGACCCAACAGGTGATGCCGTTGTTCGTACAGCGCACGAGCGGGCGACGCGTCTCGATGGCGCGCCATGCGGCGGAGCGCGCGTGTTGCCATTGCTGATGGCTTTGGCCGAACCATCCGTCGTTGGTGAGATTCAACAAAAAATCCACTTCCGGCGTGGCCGCGCGACGGGCGAGTTTAGGTACGACATCCTCAAAACAAATAATGACCGACATTTTTGCGCGGCCCATATCGAAGACTTCCGGCCCTTTACCGCGCGCGAAGTTCCCCACCGGCGCAAGTTTTTTCAGAAAGGGCAACTCTTCACCAAAAGGCACATACTCGCCAAACATCACGAGGTGTTGCTTGCTATAATAAGCGAGCTCGTTCCCGTCCGGATCCATCAACACGGAACTGTTTAACGGAGCATTGTTTTCAAATCGATCCGCGCCCCAAACGCGCCAAATTTGGTTTTCGCGCAAAGCGGCATTGAGCGATTGCAAACGCGGCACAACCACTTCCGGATCAAGCAACCGCAACGGTGGTACAGAAGCTTCCGGCCACACGATCAAGTCTGGGTTTTTCTCCACCGCGATGTCCGAGAGATCCATCAACTGCGCGAAGCGCTTGTGCTGAGATTCCTTGTCGTTCACATTCCACAAAACCGTCTGCGGAATGCTCGGCTGGATGAGGGCGATTTTCAGTTCATCGCGTTTCGCGCCCAACGGTTGTGCCAACGCGAAGCTGCCCAGACCCACCGCCAACGCCAACAACACCGCCGGCCCCGCTAATTCCTTCAGCATCAGCGGCTCAAACTTTTTTTTACCGCACCAGTTCCATACCAAAAGCAATCCACCCACTGACCCCCACACCACCACCAGCGAAACCCCGAGCACGCCGGTGAATTGCGCGAGCATCGCGAGCCGCGTGAATTCCAACTGCGACGCGCCAAGATAATTCCAAGGGAACCCCGTGATCACCCAGCCGCGCAGGCATTCCAAAGCCACCCACCCCAACGCGCACGAAGCGCCCCAGCCGAGGCGTTTTCCAAAAGACAAATCTGCCAACGCCTCCCTGATAGGTTTCTCAGAATCCCCCGGAAATAAATACCAACACAACGCCGCCCACGCCGCCGGATACACCGAACAATACGTGCTTAACGCCAGCCAACCAGCAATATTCCCCGGGGCCACCGGTATATAAAGCACCCAAGCGAGAGACGTAAAATAATGCGCGATGCCCGCCACGAACCCCAATCGAAAGGCCCGCCCCGGCGCGGCCCGTGTGGCGGCGAGCAACAATGCGGGTGCGAGCCAGGCTGCGGGCAAAAAGGTCACCGGTGGAAACGCGCAGGCCCACACCAATCCCGCGCCCGACGCCAGCGCCCAATCGCGCCATTTGTTTCCCCCATCGTTCACACCGCGCAGTGTGCCCAAAGCGAAGCCCAATTCAAGCGCGGCCTATTCACGCGCATTTTGCTTGCGACATTTTATTTTTGCCGTAACTTCGCGTCACCCGACCAAATGAAACCCACCCGCATTGGCAAGACTACCCTCAAAGCATCTCCACTAGCTTACGGCTGCTGGCGCATCGCCGGCGGTTGGGAAGCACGCAAAGTGACAGCCAAGGCGCGTGAGACCGGCGTGAAGGCGCTGCTCGCCGCCCAGGAAGCGGGCTACACACTTTTTGATTTGGCGGATATTTATTGCGAAGGCGTGTCCGAAGAATTGATGGGGCTCGCATTCAAGCAATCCAAGGCGCTGAAAAAATCAGCAGTCATTACCACCAAATGCGGTATCCGCGTACCCGAAAGCAACGAGCCGTACCGGTACGATCTCTCCGCCGATTACATTGTGCAGTCGTGCGAAAAATCGCTGCAACGGATGGGGATCGATTGTATCGATATTTATCAACTCCACCGGCCGGATTGGCTGATGGATCCCGCCGAGGTGGCCAAGGCGTTTTCCAAATTGAAAAAAGCCGGCAAGGTGAAGTACTTTGGCGTGAGTAATTTTAGCCCTTCGCAGGTGAGTTGTTTGCAAAATGCGCTGAAAGATCCGCTGGTGGCCAATCAATTCGAGGCAAGCCTGATGCACCTCGACCCATTTGAAAACGGCACGCTCGATCAATGCCTCGAACGCGGCCTCACTCCGATGGCGTGGAGCCCGCTGGCCGGTGGATTTCTCGGCAATGGAAAAAAATCCGTGCTGCCGAAGCAGGAAAATTACAAGCCCGCCAAGGTGCGGCGGCGGTTGGATTTGATGGCGCGCGACTTTGACGTGAGCCGCGGCGCGGTTGCACTCGCGTGGTTGCTGCGGCATCCGGCGGGAATTATCCCGATTGTAGGCAGCATCCAGCCCGAACGCATCCGCGAACTCACCGCCGCCACCGAACTAAAACTCAGCCAAGAGCAATGGTACGCCCTACTCACCAGCGCGCTGAAGGAGGACCTCCCCTGACCCCGACTCCCGCGTCGCTCGGCTTCCGTATGCCGGCCGAGTGGGAACCGCACGCCGGCACGTGGCTCACTTGGCCCCGTTGCGAGGGCATTAGCTTTCCGGATATTTTTGAGCGCATCCCACCGGTATTCGCCGCAATGGTGCGCGCGCTTTCGGAAGGTGAAGGTGTTTTCATCAACGTGTGGGATGCGGAGATGGAAACCGAAGCGCGCACGATTCTAAAAACACACGACGCGCTAAACGCCAACGTGAAGTTTTTCCATCATCGCGCTTACGAACCGTGGTGTCGCGATCACGGGCCGGTGTTTGTAAAAAACAAATCTACCCGTGCCATCATTAATTGGGAATACAACGCGTGGGGCGAAAAATATCCACCCTTCGGTTTGGACAACCAAATCCCTACGCAAATCGCCGCCGCGCGCGGCTTGGAAATGTTCGCACCCCAAATGGTGCTTGAAGGAGGATCCATCGAAGTCAACGGCGCGGGCACATTGCTCACCACCGAAAGTTGCTTGCTCAATCCCAACCGTAATCCAAACCTCACACGCGAACAAATCGAGCAACGTCTCTGTGGTTTTCTCGGCGTGACAGAAATCATTTGGCTCGGCGAAGGTATTGCCGGCGACGACACCGACGGCCACATCGATGACCTTACGCGATTTGTCGATGAGCAAACCGTCGTCACCGCCATCGAGGAAAATCCAAAAGACGAAAACCATGCCCCGCTCCAAGCCAACCGCCAACGCCTGCGCGAAACCGCCCTCCGCGTCATCGAGCTACCGATGCCACCTCCCGTCATTTTCCAAAACCAACGCCTCCCCGCCAGTTACGCGAATTTTTACATCGGCAACCAAGTCGTACTCCTCCCCACCTTCCGCCACGCAAACGACGACCGCGCCAAGTCCATTTTACAAGACAGCTTCCCCACGCGCACAATTGTCCCCCTCAACGCCACCGACCTAATCTGGGGCCTCGGCTCATTTCATTGCCTCACCCAACAGGAACCGGCTTAAGCACCTCCTTTTCGAGACATCCTACAAATGACGGACAGTGGATGATTGACTGCGTACAGGGTTCCTGCTAATAATTCTATCGAACATGTTGAACCGATCCGCACAGCTTGCCGACTTTCTGGAGGTACTTGTACTCTCCGAGGCCGCGGGGAAGTGTCAGGATTAGGATGAATTTTGACAAAGACCCGCGACTGGTGACGGTCGTGGGTCTTTTTCTTGCGCCAAAACCAGCCGCCAACACACATTGTTAATGAGCAAAACGAAAAAAACCCAAACTAAACCGAAAACCACCCGCAAACTCGGCCAGCCGATGAAGGGTTGTGAAATTCTTGTGGCCGCGCTGGAGCGCGAGGGGGTGGACAGTATTTTCGCCTATCCCGGCGGCGCCAGTATGGAACTGCATCAGGCGCTGACGAAGTCCACTCAGATTCGTACGTACCTGCCACGGCACGAACAAGGCGGCGCGTTTGCCGCGGGCGGTTACGGGCGCGCCACGGGCAAGGCGGGCGTGTGTATGGCCACCAGCGGGCCGGGCGCAACAAATTTGGTGACCGGCCTCGCCGATGCGTGGATGGATAGCGTGCCGCTCATTGCCCTCACCGGCCAAGTGCCGCAGGCGATGATTGGCAAGGGCGCGTTCCAGGAAACTGATTTTTACGGGATGACGCTGGGCGTGGTTAAACACAGTTATTTAATAACCGACATTCGCGAAATCCCGCGCGTGGTGAAGGAGGCGTTTCACATTGCGACAACTGGCCGACCGGGCCCGGTGGTGATTGATTTCCCAAAAAATATTCAGCAACAAACGGCACAACCCGTTTGGCCGGATTCCATCGACCTCCCCGGCTATGATGCCTGCCCGAAGGCGGATGACATTGAGCTGAACGAAATCATTGGCCTTATCGAAAAATCCGAACGCCCCGTGCTCTACTGCGGCGGCGGCGTCATTACCGGCAACGCTTCGAAGGAACTGCGCGCCTTTGTGGAGGCCACAAAAATTCCTGTCACCACAACGATTATGGGCGTGGGCGTGTTCCCCGAAACCCACAAGCTCTCCCTGCGCTGGCTGGGAATGCACGGCGCGGCGTATGCCAATTGGGCCGTCAGCGGCGAACTGCGCAAGGACGCCAAGGGCAACACCCGCAAAATCGCCGATGGCGCGGATTTGCTGCTCGCCTTTGGCGTGCGTTTCGATGATCGCGTGACCGGCAAGGTCGAAAAATTTTGCGAGCACGGCACCATCGTCCACGTGGACCTCGACCGTTCCGAGCACAACAAAAATCGCAAAGTCCAACTGCCCATCCACAGCGATGTGAAATACGCGCTGGGCAAATTGGTTAAGATGGTTAAAGCCCGCCCCATCAAGGCCCGCTACAAACGCTGGCACCAACAGATTGCCGAGTGGAAACAACGCGCGCCGTTGCGCTACAAAATCACCGGCGAGGAAATGTCCTCAGACCACATCAAGGCCAAGCTCAAAGGCAAAGAGGATCAAGTCATCCTCCCGCAGCACGCCATCGCCGCTTTGTACGAACTCACCAAAGGCGACGCTATCATAACCACCGGCGTGGGTCAGCACCAAATGTGGAGCGGCCAACATTACGTTTACACCCGCCCGCGCCAGCTCCTCACCAGTGCCGGTCTCGGCTCGATGGGCTTTGGTTTCCCCGCCGCTATGGGCGCAAAGGTGGCGTTTCCCAATAAGGAAGTCATCGACATCGACGGCGATGGGTCGTTCCTGATGAACGTGCAAGAACTGGCCACCGCCAAGATCGAAAAGATTGCCGCCAAGGCAATTATTTTAAACAACCAACACCTCGGCATGGTGGTGCAATGGGAAGATCGCTTTTATAAAAGCAACCGCGGCCACACCTACCTCGGCAACCCCGATGATCCCAGCGCGATTTACCCCGATTACCCGACCATCTGCGCCGGCTTCGGCGTGCAATGCGAGCGCGTGATGTACGAGAAAGACCTCCGCCCCGCCCTGCGCCGAATGCTCGCCTCCAAGGAAACATACGTGCTGGACATTATCACCCCGCACACCGAGCACGTGCTGCCTTTCATCCCGGCGGGCGGAACGGTTGCGGACATGATATATTAATGAAAATATTTTTTATAATTTTGTTCACCATAGCCGTAGCGCTACAAGCGGCGGATGTTTCGCTGGATTTGTCCAAGCAAAAACTCGGCCAATCCCCCAAAGGCTTTACCGCAAAAGTTGCCGGTGTCGGCAAACTCGGAAAAGCAATCGTGCGTGAAGGCCAAATTCCAGCACTCGTTGGTGCAGGCAAAGTCGAGGACCGACTCATCGAAGTCACCGGCGGCAGCACGAATGCCAATCATTACACGCTGGTAATGCTCGACGCGATGGCCCCGAATGATTTTAGTGGCTCGGTTCGCTTCCGCATCACCGGCGGCAAAACCATGCCCGTCGCCGGCATTGCCTTCCGCGCACAGGACGAAAATAATTATTATTTACTAGCGGTGAAACCGAAGGACACCCGCCTGTATTGGACTGTTTTCGAAAACGGCAAGGCAGTAAAAGGTCGCCGAGATAATAGTATCCTACCCGCACCCGGCGGCTGGCATGACCTTCAATTTTCCGCCAAGGCCAACACTCTCACTTGGACTTTAAACGGCCGCACTCAGTTCATCACTTACGACCCCGAACAAGTGCCGGACTTTCGCAAGGGCAGGTTTGCGCTTTGGGTGCGCTCGGACACGCGCGCGGAATTTGCCCTGCTTGAGTTGCTCAACCCCGCCGAAACATTGGCCAAGCAGCATGGCAAAGTGCTGCGTAGCATGGCGCGCGAAGATGCTCGCGTGTTGTCACTCCAACTCGTCGCTCGACCCGCGCCCAACCAAGCTCCGAAAATTATCGGCAGCCTCGTCGCCGCCGAAGTGGGTCGGCCCGCCCATGCGGATTGCGCCAAAGCAATCGATCAAAACAAGGTTTTCCATGGGCGAAAAAGTAATGAGGCGTTTGTGACCTCGCCTTTGCGGGATAAGAACGGGATCATCATTGGCGCGGTGCGTGTACGTTTACGCAGTCCTTCGGGGACTGATAAACGTCGCGACATCGCCCGCGCGGCAGCCCTCACTCAGCGTATTAAGGGAAACTATCCCGACGCGAAATCACTTTTTCAATAGCAACTCCGGCGGAGCTCTTCCCTCGGAGGAAGGTCGTTTGCGATCAGGTGCCTTTGGAAAATCATCTTTCATCACCTCACGATGCGCGCCAGTGATGCCAACCCGGCCTTCATCATCTCGCACCAACGCGGGCGGATATTTATGGAAAAAATATGACTGCCGCACCAACATTTGCCCTTCGGGGCCCACCTGATAATAGCGGAAATTTTTTGCATAAAATTGGAAGAAAACATGGGTGACACCTTGAGGATCCATTTCCATTTGCGGTTTTCCAAACGGCACTTTCCGGCCGAGATCAAGGACATTGTAAATGCGCATTTCATTTCCCCGCGTGCCTTCCACTCGAAGAAATAAATGGGTGCGCCCGTGCACTCGTGTGCTGCGCAAAGTGTAGGTTCGCAGGTCGGGAGGTTGCCCCACTTGTCGAGGAGCCACGCCACGCCGCATCTCGGCGATCTTTACCCCGGTCACCACTTGAAACTTCAGCGGAGGCACATCCAGGATGTGGTTGTTAAATTGCCTGATTTTTATTCTGGCATGAATGGTGAACACGCCCGGCTTGCTGAAATCAAATATCGGCGCCATCTGGTACGTCCAAACATGGCTCTTGCCGTTGTCCACCAAAATTGATTTGCCTCGCGGAGGATTGCCGTTGCGCAGCACGGGGATACCCCGGCCATCGTGCGCGGAAAATTGGACCCAATCTTCCCCGTCCGCCAGCATTACTTTTTGGCCGGACACATTGCGAACGACAAGTTTGACCACAACGGCCTGATTAGGTAAAAAATTATTGCGGTCAGTGACCATCTTCACCTGCAATAATTGCGCGTGGACGTTCAGGGATAACAAGCATCCCACCAATAGAAACAAATACCCCCTCCTCATGTTGAAACTGTGCGACGAAAAGGCCTGTTTTTCAAGGCCAAACAGACTAACTCGGACGCAAGTTATTCACCGGTGGCCAAAACCTGCCGAACCTCCGCCGCCACTTTTGCCACCTCAATACTGCGCAGGCAATCACGGTCGTACTCGGCGGTGCAATTGCGCGAAAGGCAGGGAACGCATTCCATTGCCGATGTTTGCAGCACGGTACCGCGTGTTTGATAAGGGCCCGTGCGGCGTGGATCGGTGGGGCCAAATAGGGCCACCACCGGCTTGCCCAACGCGGCGGCAACATGCATGGGGCCGGTATCGTTGGTCACCATCGCTTCGCTGGCGCGAATCCATTCCACCATTTCGGGCAAAGTGGTTTGGCCGGTTTTATCCACGCACCGAGCTCCGATTGCACCAAGGCGCACTCCCAACTCGGCATCCTCTTTGCCGCCGAGCACCACCACCCGAAGGTTGCCCTGCTCCATTAATAAGTTTCGGGTGAGGGTTTCAAAGGATTCCATCGGCCAACGTTTATTCTCCCAACGCGCGCCGGGACACAGCGCAAGCCAACGCTGGCCCGCTTCGCAACATTCGGGAAGGGGGTTGTCGCGGCGAGGCATCCACTCGAAGTCATCGTTATTTTCCAAACCCAAATGCGGCAGCACGGCGCGGCACCAATCCACGGCATGCGCGTTGGGGCTCGGGCGTTCCACGGCCACGTCGTACGCGGCGGCGGCGCCTTCACGATGTTGGTGCAGCCCGATGGTGAGCCCAGCGCGCGCGATCCAGCTAAACGCCGCGCTGCGGGCAAGCCCCTGCAAATCCAAAACCACATCAAACCGCTCGCGGTGAAGCTGGCCAAGCTGTTGCACGCCGCGTGCCAAGCCAGCGGGAGTGCCCCAGCCACGCCGACGGAAGGGGTGCACGGCGGCGAGGTCGGGGTCATTCTGCAAAAGGGGAGCGAAGCTCTCGGAGATCCACCAGTGCACCTGCCAGTTGGGGCGTTGACGCTTGATAAGCCGCAGCACGGGAAGCGCGTGGATGACATCTCCGAGGGAGCTGGGCTTGAGGATGAGAAGTTTCACGCCGATCGTGGGCGGGCATCACTTCCCGTAATCTAGCCGCTCGGCCAAACGCTCGGGCAGCCCGGCTTCGAGAATTTTCTTCTGGGTGGTCTCGATATCGTAGTTGATACGGATGAGTTCCACCGTTTCATTCTTGGCATCGTACACGCAGTACGACGCGCGAGGATCGCCATCGCGTGGCTGACCCACGCTGCCGACGTTGACAAAATAGCGCTTGCCCACTTCGAGCTTGAGATGCTCGAAGGTGCCGCCGTCCACTTCAATGCCGTCATCAATGAACACCAGTGGCACGTGCGTGTGTCCGTGAAAACAAAGCACGGTGCTTTGATAAGTGAAACTAGCCGCCGCATCGCTGGCATCCTGCACGTAGCCCCAGTAGCGCGGGCTGTCCATGGTGCCGTGCACGATGGAAAAATGATCGATCAACCGCACGTAACGCAAATCGCACAGCCACTGGCGATCTTCGGCACTGAGTTGATCGCGCGTCCAAAGGACGGCTTCGGCAGCCACGGGGTTGAAGGCGGCGAGATCGCAATCCTGGCCGATGTATTCGTCGTGGTTGCCCATCACACAAGGCATATCCAACCCGCGCACGATGTTAATGCATTCCTTGGGGTTGGCGTTGTAGCCGACGACATCACCGCCGCACACGAAATTTTCGCAGCCACGCTTTTCCGCATCCTCAAGCACCGTGTTCAGTGCTTCGAGGTTACCGTGAATGTCTGATATGATCGCGTATTTCATGCGGAAACATCAGCGGGCGATTTCGAATCCTCGAAATTCGCCCGTGCCGTTGCTCCATTCCGCTTGGGTCTCGCGAATGAAGCGGCGCAATCCTGCCTCGGGAATCGCCGCTTGAAAAGCCTCTAATTCTTCCCGCTCGCCTTCCACCAGAAGTTCCACCCGACCATCGGCCAGATTTTTCACCCAACCGGTCACCTCAAAACCCAGTGCCGTTTGCTTCACCGTGTAGCGAAACCCAATCCCCTGGACATGCCCGGAAAACAGAACCTGCAGGCGTTCGGGCATTAGATTCCCCGATCTGGCTTGTGCACCTCGTACTCGCCTTTGCTGGTTTTCTTCAGCACCGTGAACCCATTATTCGTGGCCTCGCGCACATTCACCTTCTTCAAATGCTTCGGCATATAAACCGTCCCGAACACTTTCCGCACCGCCTTATGACACACTGGGCACTCCTTGAGCGGCGGCGTTTTTATTGGGCGCTGCAATTCGAATCGCCCACCGCACACCTTGCAGTCTCCCTCGCACAACTCATATTCATAAATGGGCATACGTCATTTTACCCTTTCCCCCTCCGCTTGTCACTCCCTCTCCCCTTCCCTATAATTCGCCCATGGCCATTGTGCGAATCTTGGTGGACGGCTACAGCCTCCTGCACGCCTGGCGCGACCTCGCCCCCGGCGAGCCGCGCCATTCCGCCCGCGCGCGCGATGCCCTCATCACCGAGCTCACTCAATACGCCGACAGCACGAACACGCCCATCACGCTTTTCTTTGATGGCAGTGGCGCACCCGCGGGCACGCCTAAGCCAAACGCCCCCGAAGGCTTGGAAATAATTTACTCAACTAAAGGCAAAACCGCCGACGACCTCATCGAACGCACCGCCCACCGCCTCAAACCCTACGGCGAGGCCCTTGCGGTCACTAATGATTTCGCCGAACGCGACACCGTCATCTCCCTCGGCGGAATGGCTCAAAGCTGTGAAGAATTCATCAAAGACATCCAGCGCGTGATGAAAGAGCGCAATCACTTCGTGAAAACTCACAACCGCCGCGAAGCCAACCGGTACAAACGAAGGTAAACGAGCCGTCAATCCAACCGAATGGACGCGGAGCGACCGTGCGCATCCAGTCCTTCCACGCCCGCGAATTGCTCGATGGCGGCGATGGATTTTTTTAAAGCCGCCGGCGTGAATTGCACCACACTGGTGCGTCGTTGAAACATATCCACCGTGAGTCCAGGAAAGGAAGCGCCCGCGCCGCCGGTAGGCAGCGTGTGGCTTGGGCCCGCCACATAATCACCCGTGACTGTTGGTGAAAAATTTCCAAGAAACAACGCGCCCGCAGTGGTGATTTGTTTTGCAGCTGCGGCCGCATCCTTGAGCATCACCTCGCAATGCTCCGGCGCAAGCCGATTAGCCAGCGCGATGGCTTCCGCCCGCGATGACACTTGAATGAGCCAACCGTTTTTCGCGAGGGCCTTTTTGATATAATCGCGTCGTGAGCGTTGCGGCAGTTGTTTTGCGATTTCTTTTTCTACCGTGCCGATGAATTTCGCCGAGGTGCTAACAAGCCAACAGCGTTCGTGTCCCGAGCCGTGCTCTGCCTGCGCCAAAATATCCGCTGCCGCAAAAGCCGGATTAGCTGTGGTATCGGCCAGCACCAGCACTTCACTTGGCCCGGGCAGCAAATCAATGGACACACGGCCCACCAGCAACCGCTTCGCAGCCACCACGTATGCATTGCCGGGACCAAAAACTTTTTGCACTGGCGCGAGGGTCTTCGTGCCGTGAGCCATTGCAGCGATGGCTTGCGCGCCGCCGACACGATAAATCTCCGTGGCTCCCGCCAACTTTGCCGCATGCAACAACCCCGGATTTACTGTGCCATCTTTTCCGCAGGGCGTGCATACGACGATCTCTTTGCAACCGGCCACTTTTGCGAGCGTCACGGTCATCAACGCAGTGGACATCAGCGGCGCAGTACCGCCCGGAATATAAATGCCCACACGCACGAAGGGATCGAACTTTTCTCCCACGCGCGCGCCTTGCGCGTTGCGACCGCTCCAGTCTTTGCGTAGGCCGCGTTTGTGGAATTGCGTGATGTTCCGATGCGCCAGCCGAATAGCGGCACGCAGTTTGCCAGTAACTGACTTGGAAGCGGAGGCAAGTTCGGCATCGCTCACGCGCAAGGTTTTGGCAGTGAGCGTTGCGCTATCGAATTTCTTGGTGAACTCAATCAATGCCGCATCACCCTTGGCCGCCACGCCTTCGACGATGGCGCGCGCGCTCGCCTCAATTTTGGCATCAAACAAACTCGACGACGCGCAAAGGCGGTCGAGCTTGCGGGCATAGCCGGCATCGGTGTGGCGCAGCGTTTTCATCGGCGACGCAGTGAATCAGATGTGCGCGCAAAAGTCAAAAACCGGCCTTTGGGATTGACCCGTTTACTTTACGCGTTAGGCTTTGCCACTTAACAATTTATGAGCACCGAATCCATCAATTCATTCGAAGTCGACGCACTCAATGTGCGCGTGTTTGCCACCGAAGACGATATGGCCACCGCGGCCGCGTCGGAGGTGAACGAATATCTTTGCGGGGTGATTGCCGCGCAAGGCAGTGCCGCCGCGATTCTGGCGACGGGTAATTCACAGATTCAGTTTCTGGAAAAACTCGTGGCCATTGGCGAGGTGGATTGGAGCAAGGTGACGCTGTTTCACATGGACGAATATCTCGGGCTCGATGGTGATCACACTGCGAGCTTTCGCCGCTACATGCGCGATCGCGTGGAAGAAAAGGTGCAACCGGCGGCGTTTAATTATATTTGCGGCGACGCACTCGAGCCCATCAAGGAATGCCGCCGCTACGCCGATTTGCTCGCCGCGCAACCGATTGATCTCTGTTGCCTCGGCGTGGGCGAGAACGGGCACATCGCTTTTAATGACCCCCCCGTGGCGGATCTCAATGATCCGGAGGTTGTGAAAATTGTGCAGCTCGATGACGGCTGCCGAAAACAACAACACGGCGAAGGCCATTTCCCGACCTTCGATTCCGTGCCGCAATACGCGCTGACGCTCACGGTGCCGGCCTTGTGTCAGGCGAAAAAAATGGTGTGTCTCTGCCCCGAAACCCGCAAGGCGCAAGCCGTGAAAGATGCCCTCCAAGGCCCCATCAGTACTGCTTGTCCAGCATCCCACCTGCGCACGCAATCACAGTGCGTGATGTATTTGGATGGCGACTCAGCAGCTTTGCTGTAAGACGCTTTTTTACCGCACCTCCGCGATTAACTTCTCCAACCGCCGGCCGTACTCGATGTAGTTATCGGCCATTGCCTGTTCGGGTGCGGCGCTATCGTTGTCGTGGAAGACGACCGTCATATGTGGCTCGATGGAGATGCCCGCATCGTAGCCATTTGCGAAGGCGTCCTTCAAAATATCGCGCACGCGGCCGTCGCCATCGCCGGGGAAATGGTATTCCTCACCATCTTCGGTTTTCACGGCGTCCTTAATGTGAATGTGCGCAGTGTGGTCGCGCATATGCTCCCAGAATTCCCATGGGCATTGCATGCCCCACGGTTGATCGCCGCGGCGGTCAGCATTGAAAATCGGGTTGGCGGTGTCGAAAACCCATTTGAGGCCGGGCACTTTCTCCAGTAATTCCTCCGCATGCTGCCAACTCATCCCGCCATAGTTCATGCAATTCTCGTGAACCGGCTGTAAACCCTCGTCGAGAAAACGCTGGGTCACTTCACCCACGCGCTCAAAGACCTCGGGCGGCGTGGTATCCGCATCGTCGGCGGGCTTGAAGGACATGATGCGCACGTACTTCGTCCCCAACCGTTTCATACGCGGAATCGCACGCGCCACCTCTGCCAGCGTCACGTCGAAGGGCGTCTCCACTGTCTTCTGCCAATTACAAATTGTGGACCCGAACGCATAAATCCCCACGCCCGATTCCTCAAGCTTATCGGCAACGACATCAAACGCCGCGTCTGGGATCTCGTGAATCGAGCCTTTCTCAAAGCCCTCCACCTCCACAAAGCGCGACTCAATCCACCGCCACCCCAGCGCCTGCGTCACCTCAATCTGGCCATCAATCGTGACCGCCCCTTCATCGGCTATTCCCATTAGTTCCATAAAATTCCTTTTCTTAAATTAACGCCATTTAACGCCGAAATGACGCTGTAAAATCTTCTTTGCTGACTTCCACCGTTTTCTTTTCGTGGGTGGACTTGGCAATGAGGTCATTGAGTTTGGCTTCCCATGCGGTTCCGTCCATCGGTAGATCGATGGTCTCGTTGATTAAGCCGGAGTAGACCATTACGTTGGCCAGCTCGACGGAACCAATGCCGCTTTCGCCGGGGGCGATGAGTTCTTCCCCATCGAGGATAGCATTAACCAGATTGGTGACGAGCATCGCATGCGGTTCCTCGGCAGGCGGAATGGGAATCTCTTCCACGGTCGATTCAGGCTGTTGAAAACCAACTTTCGAGGTGCGGCACCATTCGTCGGAGGGCACGGCATTGCGGGTAACGACCAGTTTGTCGTTCTCCAACAACACACGCCCTTTGGTGCCGGCGATTTCAAATCGGTTACTGCCGGGAGTTTCGCCGGTGGACGTAATGAAAGCGCCGCTCGCGCCATTGGCGTATTCCATGTAGCACGTCACATCGTCTTCCACTTCGATGTCGTGGTGGCGGCCGATGCCCACATGGCTTCGTACTTTAGCCGGCATACCGGCAATCCACTGCAATGCGTCGAGTTGGTGGAGGCATTGATTGAGTAACACGCCGCCGCCTTCGCCCTTCCACGTGGCGCGCCAGTCGCTGCTTTGGTAATACGCCTCGGCGCGGAACCAATCGGTCATGATCCAAATCACGCGAATCAAATCGCCCA
>JAPKEI010000328.1 GCA_028872685.1 Verrucomicrobiota bacterium
GTGGCGTTAGTGGCGACGTTTCCGTAGGTGACCCACGGGCCGAATACTCGGTCGTCTTCTTTCTTGCGGCGCATGTAGTTTTGCCAAGTATCGCCCACATCACCGATGAGCTTAACGTCGCTTTTCTTCTTCTTGCCTTTGGTGGCTTTTTTAATCAACTCATCGAGCGTGCGCTCAAAATCGCGGCGTTTATCGCGCACGCGCACATCGTTCTTGGTATACATGTGGGTCCAATACATGTAAGTGGCGGCGTTTTGGCGCGAATTATTGTTGTTCTCGTATTCCTTTCCTAAACGGAAATCCTCGTATTTTTTTTCCAGCTCCTTCAGTTTGGATTGATAATCTGCAATATCCGAGCTGCCCGCGTAAGCGTCTTGGCTGCTTCCGTTGGCGGTCGAAGGGTTCAGCACGTATTTCCCATCCTTGAGCTTGGCATCATCGTTGGGTTCTCTGGAGCTCTTGAACACGCCGTAGAGAGCGTAGTAGTCAGCAGTGGGCACGGGATCAAACTTGTGGTCGTGGCAGCGTGCGCAGTAGACGGCGAGGCCGAGGGTGCCACGGGTCAGCACATCGATGCGGTCATCAATCACATCATCGCTATTGTCTTGTGGATTATCTTTGCGGCCTAGGGTGAGGAAACCCATGGCAGCAAGGTCACCGTGGCTGGACTTTTGTTGGTCGGCGGCGATTTGCTCGATGAGAAACTTGTCGTACGGCTTGTCTTCATTGAGTGAATTGATCACCCAGTCGCGGTAGGTGTAGGCATAAAGATAGCGCGATACGTTATCACGGCGGTTGTCCGAGCCGGTGGTGTCTGCATAGCGGGCGACATCCAGCCAATAACGGCCCCAGCGTTCGCCGTATTGTGGGCTGTTTAGAAGGCGGTCGACGACCTGCTCGTAGGTTTCCTGCCCATTGGTAAAGCGCTGAATATCCTCATAACTCGGCGGTAGCCCGATCAGATCAAAATACACGCGTCGCAGAAGTGACCATTTTTCTGCCGGGAGCGAGGGTACCATATTTTGTTCCTCCAGGGTTTTGAGGATGTACGCGTCGATGGGGTTTTGTATCCAGCCCTTGAGTTTGCCGTTGAACACATATTCCGGCAGAGGCGGTGACGGAGTTTTTACTTTTTGAAACCCCCAGTGAGCCTTGGCTTTTTCTTTGTCGGACTGATTCTTGATAACGCCGACGGCCTTGCCGGTGCGGGGATCGGGTGCGCCGCGGCGGATCCAGCTTTCCAGTTCGGAAATCTGAGCATCAGTGAGCGGATCTTTATTGGAAGGCGGCATGGGGTCGGCGAGGTTTTTGATGCGTTTGACCATGACACTCTTGCCTGGATCATTTGGCACCACGGCGGGGCCGGTGTTACCACCATTGAGTACGCCGCCTTTGCTGCTGAGGTCTAGCCCGCCTTTGGTGGCGCCATCGCCGTGGCAGCCGTAGCAATTGTCAACGAGGATGGGCCGGATCTTTGCCTCGAAATATTCCTGATCCGCCGGCGAAATTTGCTGGGCGGTTGCGGCGGGGGTGAGCCAAACCAAAACGACCGCGATCAGTGCGGTCGGTTGGAGTTTGTTGAGTGTGCGGGTGAGGTTATTTTTCATGGCACAAATTTGCATTCGACATTTCCACGGACCCCGTGTGGGAGAGCGCGGGGTAATTTAATTTGTAAACTATTGGCTACGCGATCACGCCTTCCACTACCGTGCCACCCTGTGGCAGCGTGCGGGTGGGTTGGGTGAGCCGGAAATCCCGGCCGCCATTGCGGAAAGTGAGTTGTTCGTGATCGAACCCAAGCTGGTTGAGCACCGTGGCGTGCAAATCTTTCACGTGGACTTTGTTTTCCACGGCCGATCCACCCAGCTCATCGGTGGAGCCGTAGCCGATGCCGCCCTTAATGCCGCCGCCGGCGAGCACCGTGCTCATGCCGCGCGCGTTGTGGCTGCGTCCGCCGCCGCCGTCTTCGGTGGGGCTCCGGCCAAATTCGCTGGAGATATAAATCAACGTGTCCTCGAACAAGCCGCGTTCCTTGAGGTCATCCATCAACGCGCCCACGGCGGGGTCGAGTTCTTGGGCATTGCGCGCGGCGCGGTTGGCGATGCCGCCGTGGAGATCCCAGCCGCCTTGGCTTACTTGGACGAAGCGCACGCCGCGTTCAAGTAAACGCCGCGCGATCAGCAGCTGCCGGCCTTGGCCGTTGTTGCCGTACTTGGCGCGGGTTTCGGGTTTTTCGCCGGCGATGTCGAAGGCTTCGCGGGCGTCGGTTTGCATACGGTACGCCAGCTCGAAAGTGTTTATGCGCGCTTCGAGTGCGCCTTCGGCCTGTCGCTTTTGTTTGTGAATCTCGTTGAGCTTCAGCAGCAAGTCCAATTGCTTGCGCTGATCTTTTCGGCTGGCGAAATCGCTCTTGATGTTCTTGATGATGTCTTCGATTTTCGTGTTATTGGAATCCACGAAAGTGCCTTGGAACGCGCCCGGTAAAAAGGCGTTAGTGTAGTTGCGTGCGTCGGGCGAGTTGCCGGGGCGCATGGTGATGAAGCCGGGCAGATTTTGGTTTTCCGTGCCGAGCCCGTACAGCGCCCAACTGCCGACCGCCGGTCGGATTTCCTGCATCTCACCGGTGTTCATCATATAAGTGGCCGGCCCGTGCGCGGGGGCATCGGTGTAGAGCGAGCGGATGATTGCGATGTCATCGGCGTGCCGTCCAATGTTCGGCCAGATTTCGCTCATCTGCAAACCGCTCTTGCCGAACTTTGGAAACTTAAAGGGCGAGGCCAATAGCTTGCGGTTACCGGTCTGCTTGCCCCCACTCTTGTTGAGCTCCGGACGGGGATCCCACAAATCCATATGCGGCGCCGCGCCCTGCAAAAAGATGTGCAACACCCGCTTGGCCTTGGCATTGTTAGGCGGTTGTTTGGGGGCCAACGCGCCCTTGCCTTCCTGGCCAAATCCCTGTTCGGCCAACATGCACGAGAGCGCTATTGCGCCAAAGCCGCCGCCCGCTTGCGTGAGCCATTGGCGGCGGTTCAAAAACAAATCCTCAGTGCGGGCCGTGTGGTCGGCGCGGTTATATAGTGCGTATTCCTCGTTCATGGGCGATGGTTTTT
>JAPKEI010000329.1 GCA_028872685.1 Verrucomicrobiota bacterium
AAGTATTTTTTACGGTGAAACTCTCTAAAATTATTTAACCACCATCACGCCCTTCATGATGGTCCAGTGACCCGGGAAGCTGCAAATGTAAGGGTATTCACCGGGCTCAGAAGGCGCCATAAAGCGCAGGGTTTCACCGGCAATGGGCGGCACCATCTTGGTGTGGAAAAGCACCTTGTCAGTTTTGGGAATATACTGGCCGCTCTTGGCGGTCTCCGGATCGGCCGCCATGCGGGTAGCCGCCAAGCCCACCTCATCGCCTGAGCCGGGCTTCACAATCACCAGGTTATGTGGCGTGGCATCAGGATTAATGAATTCCAGTTTCACCGGTTGGCCTGCCTTGACCTCAAAGTGGGTCACGTCATAGAGCATGCGTTCCTTGACCGCGGTGATGCGCACGACCTTCAGGTTTTTCTGGGTATCAAACTGTGCGTCCTTCGCCGAATAATGGGCATCGGGAGCAATTTTTGTATTCTTGGCAAATTCACTAATGAACTTTCGCAGGGGCGCATTGTTCATGGTGAGGTGATGATTGAACTGCCAGTGCGGTAACATGGTGGCTGCTCCCAGTGCCGAACGCATGCCGTAGGCCAGGTGCCCACCATGAGGATGCTTGGTGGTGTCGGCTAAGGCATCCATAGCTTTGGGTGTGCCAATGTAACTGGTGGCAATAGCTGCTTCCATGCGCACAATCGGATCCTTGTCATTAGCCGCCTTGCGTAACCGCGCATCGCCATCCTTGAAACTTGCGTGCCAGTAACGCAGCTGGTGGGTGGCTGCTGCGCGCGCCTCAGGTTTTTCGCAATCGAGTAATTTAGCCAGGAGCTTGGTGTTCTCTGCCTCGATATTGCGGTACATCCACACCGCCTCCATCTGGTGATGGCGGTGACGAGTATCTTTTGAATCTAATGCTCCAACCCATTTATCGAGCACAACTTTTACCTCTTGAGGGTTACGTTCGCGCAATTCGCGTTTGGCCCAGTAACGGTAGCGGTACTCGGGCCGCTTCAGGATATCGATCAGTTTACCAACAGGTTCTCCTGCTATCTTTGGAGGAGTAGCGAGCTTCGCACCCTTGGGCACGATGCGCCAAATACGCCCGCTCTTGCGGTCGCGCCGTTCATCACGCAAGGAATACTGTGCGTGACCCTTGATGGGGTTGTACCAGTCGCACACATACATTGCACCACGCGGGCCATAACGCAGATCCACTGGAATAAAACTCAGGTTGGAAGAAAAAATAATGTCACTCACATATTCCTCGTCATAACCAAACTCAGTCTTTTTCCATTTATGAAACTCCACGCGGTTGGTCGGCTTATAGCGAACCTTCACGTAGCCTCCCTGCATTTCCTTGGGCCAGGACTTGAAATCTACAAATTCCTGACCACAGGTTCCAGAGTAGGCGCGCAACCCGGCCGGTCGTGAGTGTTGCTTGGGATACACCGGATCCAATGCGTGAAAAGCCTGCGCGTAGATGGGGTGACTGGCGACGTGCTGGCCCCAGTCATCAAACGTAACGCCCCAGGGATTGGTACTATGGTAGGTACCAAAACTGGTCAGGCGATGCAGGCGCGGCTCGAAGCGGAACCAGCCGCTATTCTGCTGCCGCACGGGGCCGTAGGGTGTCTCAATCTGGCTGTGGTGAAAGATGGATTCGCGGAAAACCAGATCGCCATCCGGGCTCCACACAAAATCATGCAATGCGTGGTGCGAATCCTCGCAGCCAAAGCCGGTGAGCACCTTCTCACGATAATCCGCCTTGCCATCGCCATCGGTGTCCTTAATGAAACTCATGTGCGGCTCCTCACTCACGTACACGCCGCCATCGCCGAATTCAAAGGACAATGGAATCTGCAGGTCATCAGCAAACACTGTCGATTTGTCCGCTTTGCCATCACCATCAGTGTCCTCGAGAATCACAATTTTATCGTCCGGCTCATTACCCGGGTACACATGCGGATAGGTGGTGGAGCAGCTCACCCACATGCGCCCACGTGAATCCCAACGCATCTGGATGGGGCAGGCGATTTCCGGGAATTCCACCTCACTGGCAAAGAGGTTCACCTCAAAGCGCGGATCGACCTTGAAAGCCTTGAGTTCATCGGCCGGGCTCATCCATTTATTGGCACCACGACTCGCGGTGGTTGTCGGCAAAGGCGGCACATTAGAGTCATCAATTTTCGCCGGCACTTTTTTGCCCTGCGCGAGATCCCAAATGCGTCGGTCACGGTTCTGCACCATGATATCGAAGTTCCGCATGGCGGGCAAAAAGTCGAGTTAGCCGTAACTCCGATTGCGACCGCCAGTGTAGTAGAAGGTGTTGACGGGACGGTAACGGCGAAAGAACTGCTTGTTCTTTTCCTGCACCACCGCACGAACAGCCTCATTTACCGCCGGTGCCGACTTGCCAAAAGTCTGCTTGAATAGCTCACTGCCAAGCAGGCGATAGCCTTCATCATTCAAGTGACACCCGTTAATGGTAAGATCGCTTCCACCTGAGGCCATCGCCTTTTCCGTCGGCGCAAAGGCATCCACAAAGCCTACATTTTGAGCCTTGGCCACCTCACGCATCACCTTGGTGTAGGCGGCGATATTCTTATTGTTGCGATCTGCCGCCGCCACGCCTTTCACGTTCTCATTGGCGATGGGGGAAACCAGAACAATGCGAGGACCGGTTTTACCGTTGAACGCCTTGGCCTTCAGGCCCGCCACATAGGTCATGAGCTTCTGGCGAAACTCCGGCAAGCCTGACTCGCCCGCGAATGATTCGTTGAATCCGTACGCTGCAAAGATCACATCGGCCTTGGCGATGGTGAGGTGCTGTTCCACATCAGCAAAGTTGGCCGGACGCGGTTCGGTGCCTAGCGCATCGGCCGCCCATGTGAGGTTGCGCACGGTGAGCTTGTGTTTCGGGAAAGCCTGCTGCATGGCCGCCTCGAAGTAGCCAAAGTCCTGCGCGCGATCCAAAAGCGTGTTGCCGATGAAGGCAATGCGTGTGCCTTGGGCCAGTGCCAGTGGCAATTGTGTCTTGAGCGGCTCGGTCGACCCGGGCCGTGGCGCGCTCTTCTCGAAGATGGCGTACTTGGCCAGCTCCGGATCCT
>JAPKEI010000330.1 GCA_028872685.1 Verrucomicrobiota bacterium
ACAAACTTTGTAATCTTCCTGACCGATGACATGGGTTGGGGTGACCTTGGCGTGCAGGGTCATCCCCGGATTAAGACGCCCAATCTGGACAAGTTTGCCAGCCAAGGTGTGCGGCTTACCCAATGCTACGCGGCTTGTGGGGTTTGCTCGCCCTCGCGTTCCTCCGTCCTAACCGGCCGGACTCCCTACCGCAACGGGGTGTGGCGATGGATTCCCTCCGGCCATCAGGTGCACCTGCGTACCAGTGAAATCACCATTCCTGAGGTGCTCAAGGCAAAGGGCTACACCACCTGTCATACGGGCAAATGGCACCTCAACGGTTTCTTTAATGATCCGCGCCATCCCCAACCCAATGACCACGGCTATGACTGGTGGTTGGCCACCCAGAACAATGCCTCGCCTCATCACATCAATCCCAAGAACTTTGTGCGCAACGGCAAGGCTGTTGGCGTGATTGAAGGTGCCTCGGCGGTGATTGCCGCACAGGAAGCTACCCACTGGCTGCGCAAGGAGCGCGACAAGGATAAGCCCTTCTTTATTACCGTGTGGACCCATGAGCCGCATCTACCTATTGAGTCGGCGCCGGAATTCATGAAGCCCTATGCGGATATTGATGATGAAGGAATCCGTCAGCACCACGGCAACATCACCCAGCTCGATCACGCCTTTGGCGTGCTGATGAAGGAACTCGACGAGCAGGGTTTGGCGGAGGATACCTTTGTCTTTTTCACCTCTGACAATGGCCCGGAAGGGGCGGGAACCAAGGGGCGTACCCGTGGTTCGACCGGGGGCCTGCGGGGACGCAAGCGCTGGAGTCATGAAGGCGGCATTCGCGTGCCGGGTATTGCCCGCTGGCCCGGCCACATCAAGCCCGGGACAATCAGCAGTGTGCCGGTGATTGGCTCAGACCTTTTACCCACTATATTATCCATTGTCGGCAGCGAACTCCCGAAGGATCGGGTCATTGACGGAGTGGATATGCGGCCGGCCCTTGCGGGCAAGCCCGTTGAACGGCCTGTGCCTCTTTACTGGCGCAATCACCTGGCTCCGGCCGACAACCATGTGGCTATGCGGATTGGGGACTGGAAAATTGTGGGAGACAACGCGCTGCAAAAATTTCAACTCTATGAGATCGAAAAGGATTGGAAGGAGCAAACGGATTTGGCCGCCAAGATGCCCGAAAAGCTCGCCTCGATGAAGGCCGCACTACTCAAGGTGCATGGAGAGGTGGAAAAGGAGGGGCCCTCGGAATGGTGGGTTAATGAAAAGCCCCGTCAACGCGGTAAACGGACCAAGGGTAAGAAATTATCCGAGGGTAAGGATGAAACCGGCGACTGGGAGATTGTCAAGGGAGGCACGGTGACCAAGGATGGTGAGGGGTATCTTCTGGATGCGGGGCAGGGTGAAGCCTTTGCGCTGCATAAGCTGGACCGGGCGGTGGGTAAAAAGATTACCTTTGAACTGGAGTATCAGTCGGCAGTCAAAGAGCGAACCCGCAACGCCTGCCTCGTGCTGGGAGCAGAACCTCTCAACGATAAACTCTGGAAGGCCGGTTCCATGATCGGGATGGGATCGCATGGAATTTTTCCGGGAGCTTGGGCTAATACCAGTCTGGGAACCGTTAAAAAAGTGCCCCTGAATCCGGACGAATCGTTCAAGGCGGTGGTGACCATTGACACGGTTAAAGGGTTGCTTACCTTGAAAGTGGGTAAGACGGAAGTTGTGATGCAAACCCCTAAAGATCTGGAAAAGATCCAGTACTTCGGCATCTACGCCAATAGAACCAAGACCCGGTTTAGTCCGGTGACCATCAAGTAGTTGGGTTTTTAGCCTTAGACCGAGCCGGCAATTGATTTGCCGGTGCTCTCAAGATCGTTACAGGCTTCCACAAGGCGAGCCGCCATCGCTTCCTCGCCCTTCTTCAGGTAGGAGCGCGGGTCGTAGACCTTTTTGACTCCGACTTCTCCGTCGATTTTCAGCACGCCCTCGTAATTGGTCATCATGTGGTCGGCGATGGGGCGGGTGAAACTGTATTGTGTGTCGGTGTCGATGTTCATTTTGATGACACCGTAGTTGAGGGTCTCTTTAATTTGATCTTTCTCTGACCCGCTGCCGCCATGGAAAACGAGGTCGAATTTCGCTTCCTTGCCGTGCTTGCTGATCACTGCGTCCTGTCCCTGCTTAAGAATCTCGGGGCTGAGTTTCACCGCACCGGGTTTGTAAGCTCCGTGCACATTGCCGAAGGTGGCGGCGAACATATACCGGCCGAGGCCGTTAAGGCTTTCGTAAACGGTAAGCATATCCTCGGGCGTGGTGTAAAGTTTTTCGGCGGGCGTATCGTCGCTGCCGGCCGAGCCGTCTTCCTCACCGCCCACGACGCCGGCTTCGACTTCAAGGATGATTTCATTGGCGGCGCATAGCTCAAGATATTCCCTGGAGATTTTCATATTATCCTCCAACGGCAAAATGGAGGCGTCGAGCATATGGCTTTGGAAAAGATTTCCCTGACCGGCAGCACGGCGCTTGGCAGTTTCGGCGATGAGCGGTTTGAGGAAATCGGCGGCTACTTCCGGTTGGCAATGGTCTGTGTGCAGGCCGATGAGCACGTCATATTTTTCCGCCAACCGATGCGCGGCCTCGGCGAGGACGATGCAGCCAAAGGCGGCGTCCTTCACATTCAGGCCGGAAGCGAACTGGCCGCCGCCGGTTGAGAACTGAATGATGCCATCGGACTTCGCGTCGGCAAAGGCCTTGAGCGCGGCGTTGATGGTAGTGATAGAGGTGACGTTGACGGCGGGATAGGCGTAGTCGCCCGCTTGGGCGGCATCGAGAATCGCGGCGTATTGCTTGGGTGTGGCAATGGGCATAATAGGTTCCGCGCCATCTGAGGGCGGAAAGCGCCGGAAAGTAGGGGGTTGGCGTGGAAAAGGGAATCAAAAAATCCGTGGCCGATTTTGCTAAAACGGAGGATATTCGCTTGGGAACCGCACGAGCAGGGATTTTTTCTCGTGGGCTTGCCATTCTGTCCAGCCGAGTTTGCCAAGGAATTCGGCGCGTTTTTCGTAATGAGCGCGGGTGGTGGGGGATTTTGCAATCTTGGCGGT
>JAPKEI010000020.1 GCA_028872685.1 Verrucomicrobiota bacterium
CTTGGCGGCAACATCGCCACCAACGCCGGAGGGCCGCGCAGTCTCAAATATGGCGTCACGTCTGATTACGTGCTCGGCCTGCAATTCGCATTGCCCGATGGCACCCTCGTGCGAGTGGGTGGGCGCGCGCACAAAAACAAAACAGGATTTGATTTTCCTCGCTTCTTCACCGGCACCGAGGGATTGCTCGGCATCGTCACCGAAGCCACCCTGAAGCTCCTACCCTTGCCGCCCTTTCGCGCCGCGTTATCCGTGGGGCTTGGCTCAATGCACGTCGCAACGCGGGGCATTGCGGCGGTCTTCAAAGCGGGGTATCTCCCCAGTGCGTTGGAGGTGGCGGATGAGTTTACATTGCGTGCCGCAACCCAACGCACCGGGAGTGATCGCTTCGCCGGCTGCCGCGCGCACCTTATCATCGAGTTGGATGGGCAGGAAAAAAGCGTGCGCTCCGAGCTGCGGGATTTAAAAAAACTGATGGCTCCGCTCAAGCCGCGTTTTATTGACGCTGCGTTTGGTGCGGAAAATGTGGAAACTATTTGGCAACTCCGCCGTGAGTTTTCGTATTCGTTGCGCGACACTGGTTTGGTGAAATTAAATGAAGACATCGTTGTGCCGCGCGGCAAGTTGGAGAAACTTTTTGCCTTCGCCGCGCGCCTTCAAAAAAAGCACGCGATGCCCATCGCCTGTTTCGGTCACGCCGGTGATGGGAACATTCACGTGAACGTGATGGTGGACGACACAAAACCGGGCCACGCGCGCCGGCGCGATGCGGCGTTGGATGAATTGTTCCGTTGGGTGCTCAAACACGATGGTGTCATCACCGGCGAACACGGCATCGGCCTTGCCAAAAAACGCTGGTGGCCATTGGCTGCCTCCGCCGAAGTGCGTCAACTCCACCAAGCCGTAAAAAACGCTCTCGACCCCAAGGGTATAATGAATCCGGGGAAGTTCTTAAATTAGGGCCGCGCAAGACATACGCTCAGTTCGCGCGTTTCAAATTCTTGTCCGTCGAGCGTTTCCACTGCTTTCGCGGCAGCGGCGTCATCGGCCATCGTGATGAAGCCACAGCCTTGCGAGCGTCCATTGTTATCTTGGCGCACGTGATGGACTTCGGTCACTTCACCGGCAGCGGCAAAGTGTTCGGCGAGTTGTTCATCGGTGACTTTGAAGGGCAGATTGCCCACGTATAAAATGGCCATGGCGGGAGGGAACCACGATGTGCCTGCGCGCGCAAGCTCAAGCGGCGCGTTGTACCAGCGCCACAAATTCCCCTTTGGGCTTACGTTCGGCGTAATGGGCTAACAATTCGGCGGGTGTGCCTCGCAGGAATTCCTCAAATTTTTTGGTCAACTCCCGCGCCAACACCACTTGCGCTTCCGGCCAAAGGCCATCGAGTTCGCCTAAAAATTTTACTACGCGATGGGGCGATTCATAAAAACAAAGTGTGCCGGGCACATTTGTAAGTGCTTCCAATTGCCGCAAACGCGCGCCGCTTTTGTGAGGGAGAAAACCGACGAAATGAAACTCGGCGGTTTCCAATCCGCTTGCGGGGAGTGCCGCCGCCAGTGCGCACGGACCGGGCACGGATTCTACGCGATGCCCGGCGGCGAGCACAGCGCGCACGATGCGTTCTCCGGGATCGCTGATACCCGGCGTGCCAGCATCGCTCACCATCGCGATGGTTTCGCCGCGTTCCAATCGTTCAAGCAATTGGCCCGAGCGCTTGGCTTCGTTGAATTTATGGCAGCTCAGCGTGGGCTGATCGATGTCGTGTGCGCGCATGAGCTGTCGCGCGCGTCGGGTGTCTTCGGCAGCCACGATGCTGCACTCGCGCAGGGTGCGCAGGGCACGCAGAGTAATGTCCTCGAGGTTGCCAATGGGCGTGGCCACGAGATATAAAGTGCCGGGCTGGAGCGGGGCGGGAGGCATGGCGGAGGGAAACATGTTGCCCACCCCCCGCGCAACCAGATTCGCACAGCTCACATTCGAATTGCATTTCAGAGGCAGGGGACTATGTTCCCCGTTCTCATGACACCTTCGGACAATGTGCCCGAATTGCCGCCGACCTATCGTTGGCCCTATTTTTTAGGGGCCTTCGTACTGTTGGGGATTGTGCTGGGATTAATGTGGACGTTCTGGAGCATACGCATGACTGCTGAGCAACGGAAGGATCACGAAAAATTGGATGACTTTGGGCATCCCAAAACGCAAAATATCAACGAGACACAGTAGAGCAATGAAACTAATTTTGACATTTACGCTGGCTATATTGATGGTCGGCTGCAAGCCAAGTGAAAGGAATGAGCAAAGCTCGGTGCCTGTAAACTCTTCTAGTGGAGAAGCTTTTGACAGCAGCGGCATGGCTTGGATTCCGGCGGGTGTTTTTAAAATGGGCTGGAGCGGGGCGGGCGGCCCTCAGGATGAGACCCCGGTGCATCAGGTGAAGCTCGATGGGTTTTGGATGGGTGTACATGAGGTGACCAACGATGAGTTCGCCAAGTTTATTGCTGCTACAAAATTTGTGACCCTCGCCGAGCAAGTGCCTACGGCGGAGAGCTTAGGCATTCCGCCCGAACAGTTTGCAGGTATTCCCAAGGATAATATCGTGGCCGGTTCCATTGTGTTCACGCCGCCCGCGCAGGATATTCCTGTGAACATGCTCAAACAGCATAACATGTGGGGAAAGTGGTGGAAGTATGTGGGTGGTACGGATTGGAAGCATCCTGATGGGCCGGAATCCAGTATTGCTAAGCGCGGCAACCATCCCGTGGTGCATGTTAATTGGGATGACGCGCGGGCCTATTGCATATGGCTTAGTGATCGCACCGGAGTGAAGCATCGCTTGCCCACCGAGGCGGAATGGGAATACGCCGCACGCGGAGGTCTCGATGGCGAAGAATATGTGTGGAAGGGCGGCAAGGAAGAACCTGAAGGCGAACCGCTTGCGAATATTTGGCATGGTCGTTTCCCACGTGAAAACACAGAAAAGGATGGGTTTTACGGTACTGCTCCGGTGGGTCAGTTCCCTGCCAATAACTATGGCCTGTACGATGTGGCGGGAAATGTGTGGGAGTGGTGTGCGGACTGGTACGCGCCGGCCTATTACACCAAGAGCCCGATGAATAATCCCAGTGGCCCCTTACAACAGGATAGCTTTGACCCCAACGACGGGCAAAACCGCATTCCCAAACGCATCCAGCGTGGTGGGTCATATTTGTGCACGGATCTTTATTGCGGTGCCTTTCGGCCTTCGCGCCGGATGAAAAACACGCCGGATTCCGGCTCCCAACATGCGGGCTTCCGCGTGGTAGCCGAGGGTGCTGCACCTGATAAATAAAAAAGACGCCCAGCTTATTCAGCCGGGCGGTGTTGTGATATCGATCCTGTCACGCAGTTATCGCTGAGCAGATTTTTTTGGCGCTGCACGCAGCGGCCAGTAAGTCGATTTTACCCGGGCCACGGTCAGGTGTTCTTCGAACCGCTTAACCACATTCGGATACTGCGCAGCTACGTTACGCGTTTCGCCTTTGTCGGTTTCTAAATTGTACAGCTCCAGCGGTTTGCCCGGCGCGATACGCACGGCTTTCCAGTCGCCTTGGCGCACGGCTTGTTGCGAACCGTTTTCGTGCACTTCCCAATACAGGAATTCATGCTGCTGTTTTTGTGGCAAGCCAATCAGCGTGGGCATCAGCGAAATGCCATCGGTCTCGCGCGGCGTGGGTAGTTTGGCGACATGAAGCATGGTTGGCAGCATATCCCAAAATGCAAACGGCTGATCTGTCACGGAGCCGGTTTTCACTTTTCCCTTCCATTTAACAATCATCGGCACCCGAATGCCACCTTCGTAAAGGCTCCGTTTAATGCCCCGGAATGGCCCGGTGCCCCGGAAGAATTTCGGATCGTTGCCGCCCTCCATGTGCGGGCCGTTGTCGCTTGTAAAAAACACAACCGTGTCCTCCTCGATATCGTACTCGCGCAGCTTGGCGAGGATTTGGCCGATCGCCTGATCCATGCGCGTGATCATTGCCGCCTTGTTGCGTTCCGGCCGCGGCCAGCGTTCGCCGGCGTAGGGGAATGCGTTGTTGGGTACTTCCATTCCGTTGCGCGTCTTTTGCGCCAGCGCATTGTTCGCGTGCGGTGCGGTGTAGGAGACGTACAGAAAAAACGGTTTATATTTGCTCTCTGGCGCGGGCTTGTAAATGCGGATCGCGTTCAGGGCCATTTTAGTAATGATGTCGGTGCTGTATTGAATGCGCCGCCCGCCGGCATTGGCGTGGATGGGCACGTCGCCGTTAAATTGGTTGATGCCGCCAGTGCCCGGTGTGTATCGCCACAGGAAGAGGGGGTAATAATTATTGGCATGCAGTTGGTCGGCAAAACCGGCCCAATGGCGGAAGCCCTTGCGGAAGGGTTCACCGGTGGTGCCTTTTTCGCCAAGATTCCATTTACCGAGCGCGATGGTCTCGTAGTTGGCGGCCATCAGGATTTGCGGGATGGTGATGTCGATGGCGCGCAGGGGCACGCGGCGGTTGCCGCGGATGTAGGCGTGGCCGGTGTGTTTGCCGGTGAAGAGCGATCCGCGCGAGGCGTCGCCAATGGAGCTGCCCGCGTAGGCTTGCGTGAAGCGCATGCCCTCCGCTGCCATGCGGTCGAGGTAGGGCGTTTTGATCACCGGCTGGCCGTAGCTACCCAGTTCCCCCCAGCCAAGGTCGTCGGCCATGATGAGAATAATATTCGGCGAGCTGGGCCCCTTGCGTTTTTGTGACTGCACTCCCAACGGAATCTTCGGCACGTTGGATTGGGGCGTGCCCAAGCCTGGTCGCGTCACGGGGATGCGTATGGGCTGAGGTGCGGGTTGGGCCCAAGCGGGTGCGCTCACGGCAAACAAGCAAGCGAACGCAATGCTCTTGCGAATCAATTTCTCCATAAGATGTTTATCCTCCTTAAGCTGCTGGAATCAGCAACCGGAATAAGTATGGGTAAATCAGCTCGTTTGTGAATAAAAATTTATTCACAAACCACATCATCACTCGATCAAATACGGAATCGTCAACGGTCCCTGCGGCAGCACCGCCACGCGGGCATTCGGCCCGTGGCGTTCCAGCTCGGCGGCGACCATCGCGCTGATGTCTTCACAGGGCGTGAGGTGCGCGGCGCGCAGGGTTTCGGCATCAAGCGAGCTGTACACGCGCACATCAGCTCGTTGCTGGATTAGGGCCTGAATCTGCGCTTGCCATTGCTCGGGTTTTTCGAAGCCCGGCGTGGCGAGCAGGCTCAGCACTTCTTCCGGGCTACGCGCGGTGCGCAGCAGTTGATCCATCGGGCTGTGCTCCGGCACGCCTTCGCGGCATTCGCAGGCGAGGATGAGCGTGCCGTCTTCCTTCAAGATCCGCGCCCCGGCACTCATTCCTTTCACGCCCTGATACAAATTCAGGTCCAATGGATAACCGCTGTTGGTCGTTACCACCACGTCGAAGGGTTTTTCCACCGGCTGCATCGCGGTGCGTTCCACAAACTCGCAGCCTTTTTTGTGCGCCTCAATGAGGTTGCCGGCAAACACATTGGTGATTTGGCGCTGCTCGTTCAGCGTGACATTCAGCAAAAAACTCGGCCCCGGTCGCTGGGCGATGGTGAGCATTTCCTCCCAAATCGGGTTGCCGTACGTGACGCCAAAAGTGCTCTTGGGATTGCCGATGTGGCTTGCGCCGTGATTGCTCATCACCGTCTCCAACGCCGCCACGCCGGGCATGATGCCCTTGGGGCCGCCACTATAGCCGGCAAAAAAATGCGGCTCAATGAAGCCGGTGACGATGCGCAAATCCGCCTCCACGGCGTGACGATGGATGAGCGCGGGCGTGCCGTCGTGGGTGGTGCCCAGCTCCACGTGCGCCTCGCGGTTGAAGGGTTCGGCGTTGACTACGCGGTATTTGTTGACGACTTCGCGAGTGAGCATTTGCTCCATCTCCGCGCGCGAATTGGGCCGGTGTGTGCCGAGTTGGTTGAGCAACAAAATGTTTTTGGGCGGCACGTGGGCCAAGTGCTCGAGCAACCACGGGATGATGCGATCGTTGGGCGTGGCGCGGGTGAGGTCAGTAAACAGAATGCAGATTTTGGTGTCCGCCTTGATCAGCTGCTTGAGGGGTTTCTCGCCGATTGGGTTTTCCAGCGCCGCCAACAGCGAGGCACGTTCATCGGCCAACCCTTCGCGCGGGGCGGGATTGATAACCGTGGTGCGGTCGTCGGGGCATTCAATGGGCAGCTGCCCCTCGCCGTATGCCAGTTGGATTTCCATCCGGGCGCTAGTATGTCGCCTGAACGCGGTGGGGCCAAGGCAAATGCGGGGCTTGAAAAATACAGGAAATTTCGTATTCTTCGCCAATGAATTTTGGGCGTTTCATTCAGTGCTTTGGGATGGTTGCGCTGTTGGCGGGGCCGATCGCGTGTACCACTGTGCCGGAGACAGGCCGCTCGCAGCTCAATCTGATTTCCCCCTCGATGGAACGCGGGATGGGGCGCGATGCTTTTACTAATCTCAAAGCCAGCACGTCGCTGAGTAGTGATCAAAACGCCACCGCCGTTTTGCAACGCGTGGGCAGTCGCATCGCCGCCGTGGCCGATCTGCCCAAGGCGCAATGGGAGTTTGTGCTGTTCGATAACAGCCAAGCCAACGCCTTCTGTTTGCCCGGCGGCAAGGTGGGCGTGTACGCTGGTATTTTGCAAATCACCCAAACCGAGGCCGGCCTCGCCACGGTATTAGCGCACGAGGTGGCGCACGCGGTGGCGCATCACGGTGCCGAACGGATCAGCCGCGTGCTCGTGGTGCAGGGCATCGGGTTGCTGGCGATTTCTCAATTCACCAAAATGGACGCCACTTCAAAAAACGCGTTGATTGTCGCTTATGGCCTCGGCACCACGCTCGGCACCGAGCTGCCGCATAGTCGGCTACAGGAAAGCGAGGCCGACCGTATCGGGCTCATTTATATGGCGCGCGCGGGATACGATCCGGCGGAGGCAGTTAAGTTTTGGGAACGCTTCGCCGAATACAACCGCGCCCAAGGCGGCAGCCGCACGCCGTGGTTTTTGCGGACTCATCCGCTCGACGAACAACGCATTGAAGATCTCAAACGCCTGCTCCCCGAAGCCCAGCTCCAATACCGCCCGCGGGGAAAAGAAGATCCACCCACTACCAGGCCAACCGCACCCACACTGCCAAAGCAAATTTCCAAGACCGTCACCCTCATCGTCCCCCAAACCGGCGCGCGCAAAGTCATTCCGTGGAAATCCGGCATCACCATTTACACCGCCCGCCGCAAGGCAGGCATCCGTCCCGCCGGCCCGCCTCAACTCACCCGCGCCGGAAAACTTCGCCCCGCCAAACCCGCTACCACCCTCAAAGCGGGTGATGTGGTGCACTGGAAATAGTGTGGGGCTTGTTTTCATAGTGTCTTTCGCCTAGATTTTTGGCATGTCCACTACTGGCCCTCAGGATGCGCCGACTCATTGGCGCGGGATTCTTCGGCATCTTGGGCCGGGGTTGATTATCACCGCTTGCATTGTTGGCTCGGGGGAGTTGATTGCCACGCCGATGGTGGGGGCGGAGTATGGGTTCAGCTTGCTGTGGTTTATCATCGGCGGGTGTATGATCAAGGTGCTGGTGCAGGTGGAGCTGGGGCGCTTCGCGATTTCCAAGGGAATGACGACGCTGGAGGCGATGAACACGATTCCGGGGCCGCGGCTGGTGGTATCTTGGTTGGTGTGGTGTTGGCTGTTTATGTTTGTTGGGATTTTATTTCAGCTTGGCGGCATTGTGGGCGGAGTGGGGAAGGTGGTGGCGGAGTTGGGCTGGTTCGCGGGGTTTGGGGGAACGGGGATTTTCACGATTGACCGCCTGATCGCGCTGGTGGTGTCGGCGGTGACGGTGGCGATTTTGGCCTCGGGAAAGTACAAGCCGGTGGAGTTGTTTTCCATAATTATGGTGGTGCTGTTTGTGGTGGCGACGTTGTTCGCGTTGGGCAGTTTGCAATGGTCGCCGGAGATGGCGGCGCATTCGATTTCGTGGGGCGATATTCGCGAGGGATTTCAGTTTCGTTTGCCGGGTGATTTTTCCACAGCGTTTGCGGCGTTCGGCATCATCGGCGTGGGGGCATCGGAGTTGATTTATTATCCATACTGGTGTTTGGAAAAAGGCTACGCGCGCAACGTGGGAACGCCGAATCCGACGAATGTGTGGTACCGGCGCACGCAGGGGTGGCTGCGGGTGATGCGAATTGATGCGTGTGTTTCGATGGTGATTTACACAGGCGCGACGGTGGCGTTTTTTCTGCTGGGCGCGGCGTTGTTGCACGGTACTTCGGGGGTGAGCAATGAGACGATGATCGCGGACCTTTCCAAAATGTACGCGCCGCTGGGCGAGGCGGGATTGACAATTTTTTTAGTGGGCGCGTTCGTGGTGCTGTTTTCCACGATGGTGACGGCTTCGGCTTCGAACGCGCGATTGTTGGCGGATGGGTTGGTGCTGTTTCAACTGAAGAAACCGCGCAGCGAAAAGGAGCGTGCGAAGTTGCTGAGCCAATGTTGCATCGCGGTGCCGTTGGTGTGCGCGGGGGTGTATTTGTTTGTGGGCGCGCCGGTGTCGCTGGTTCTGGTGGGCGGCGTGGCGCAGGCGTTGATGCTGCCATTCCTCGCGGGCGCGGCGCTGTATTTCCGGTACAAACAAACGGATAAACCGCTGCAACCGGGCAAAGTGTGGACGGCGTTGCTGTGGGTTTCGGCGATCGCGATGGCGGCGGTGGGGTTGTTTCAGTTTTATCAAAAATTGACTTAGCCGGCCCGTCGACGGGTTTTCCTTTGCCAAACAACGGAAGATTGAACACTCTCCCTGCCCGTAAAAAATTATGACTTTGCCGACTGTGAAAATGACCGAGGGCATCCACGTGATGCATTTGTTTTATCGTGTGGATCGTATGGCGTGGGATGAACTGTCCCCGCGTGAAAGCGAGGCCGCGCGCGAACGCCTCGAAGCCCTCTGCGCAGCCAACAACAATGCGTCCCATCCATCATTACGGTGCTTCGCCAATGTGAGCGGCAAGGCGGATCTTGCGTTTTGGCTGTTCCACGAGGATCTCGCGCAGCTCGCGCAAATGCATCGCGACCTCGAGGCATGTTTTCCAGCAGGCAGTATCGATTTGGTTTACAGCTATTTCAGTGTCACGGAGTTGACCGAATATCAACCGACCGAAGACGACCTCAAAGCGCGCGCGCAGCGGGAGTTCAAGCTCGAAGAAGGCACGCCGGAGTTTGATGCCAAAATGGAAGAGCTGATGGCGTGGAAAGTGGATTATGAAAAATTCAGACTCTATCCCGAATTGCCCGATTGGGAGGTGATGTGTTTTTATCCAATGCTCAAAAAACGACAGGGAGAGGACAACTGGTATAGTCTCGATTTCGACACGCGCAAAAAGCTGATGCGCACCCACGCCATCACCGGCCGCAAATACGCCGGGCGCATCAGCCAGCTCATCACCGGCAGCACCGGCCTCGACGACTGGGAATGGGGCGTCACCCTGATGGCGAAGGAAGTCGCCTCGGTAAAAGACATCGTCCACGAAATGCGTAAAGATGAAGTCACCGCCCGCTACGGAGATTTCGGCCCCTTTTACATCAACCTCCGACTCGAACCACCGGTCTTGTGGGAGCATTTGGGGTTGTAAAATTGAACCGCGAAGGCGCCAAAACGCCAAGGAATTTTTGGAATTTTTCCCACTTGGCGCCTTGGCGCCTTGGCGGTTTAAACAAACTCCGCCGCATCCGCGCTTGACCATCGCCTCTGCCGGTTGTTTTCTCCCCGCGTGGAACGACTGCCTGGATTTCGTGATTTTTATCCCGAGCCCTTGCCCGACGGCGAGGCTTGGAGTGCTAGCGTGCGCAAAGACATTTTTGAATCGTGGCACAATGTTGCCGAACGTTATGCCTTCCAACTTTACGATGGCCCGCCGCTGGAGCCGCTGAGTCTTTTCACCGCCAAGAGTGGTCAGGAAATCGTTGGCCAACTTTACAACTTTGAAGACAAAGGCGAACGTGCTGTTGCACTTCGTCCGGAGATGACCCCCACCGTGGCCCGGATGGTGGCCGCCCGCGAACGGCACTACAAAAAACCTATCAAATGGTATTCTATCCCGCAACTCTTCCGCTACGAACGCCAGCAAAAAGGCCGACTGCGCGAGCACTTCCAGTTTAATGCCGACATCTTTGGCGAAGCCGATCCCGCCGCCGATGCGGAACTCATCGCAATGCTCATCGATTTGTTGCGCGATTTCGACCTCACCGCCGAGGACTTTGTCATTCGTCTTAGCAGCCGCAACGCGTGGCAGGATTTTTTCAATCAAAACGGCGGCGACGAATCGAAGGCATATGATTTTTATCAGGCCGTCGACAAACTCGAACGCACCGCGCCGGAAGAAAGCGAAAAGAAATTCCAAGCTCTCGGTTTCACGCTGGAACAAGTCCACAACTTCATTGCCGCCGGTGAACCAACCGACGAACTCCAAGCCGTGCTCGACAACCTCGCTGCGCGCGGGATGAGCGATTTCGTGAAGATTGATTACAACGTCATCCGCGGCCTCGCCTACTACACCGGCGTTGTCTACGAAGCCTTCGATCGCCACGGAAAATTCCGCGCCATTGCCGGCGGCGGTCGTTATGACCAATTGGTGAGTCTTGTTTCCGGCGGCAAAAAAAACATCCCAGCCGCTGGCTTTGCGATGGGCGATGTGGTTTTGGTGGAGTTGTTAAAAGATCGAAAATTGCTGCCGGAAATTCACGGCAATATTGAAATTTATGCTCTACTTGAGGATGAATCCAAACGTCCTGCCACGCTGTCGATGATTCAGATGTTGCGAGAGGAAGGATGGAATGTAGAATATCCATTGGCTCCGATAAAGCCGGATAAACAATTCAGACGCGCTCTCGAACTCGGAGCTGAATTGACTGTGCGAATTGACGATGATGAGTCTGCCGTGTTGAAAAATCTCAATACCAAAATTGAGAAAAAGATGCCCATTCACGAGTTGGCCGAACATTTGTTCAAAACCATTTGTGAAAATGATTTGGAGTAGCCACTAATGCGTGAACTGTACATCGGCATCGACAGCGGTACACAATCCACCAAGGCGTTGGTGGTTGATGCCAGGAATGGAAAAGTGCTCGGCAGTGCCCAACGCGCGTATGGGCTTATCGGTGGTTTGCCCGCGGGCGCGAAGGAGCAGCATCCCGAGACTTGGAAGCGCGCCATGGCGGCCACTATCAAAGTCGCGCTCAAACAAGCTAAGGCCAGCGCGGCGGAAGTGAAGGGCATTGGCGTTAGTGGCCAACAACACGGGTTTGTGCCGCTCGATAAAAAGAATGAGGTCATTCGGCCCGCCAAACTTTGGTGCGACACCACCACCACCGCCGAGTGCGAAGCCATCACTCGAAAACTCGGTGGCCTCAAAAAAATCATCAGCCACGTTGGCAACGCGATGTTGCCAGGGTTCACCGCGCCGAAGATTGCGTGGCTCAAAAAGCACGAACCGAAAAATTACAAGCGCCTCACTACGGTTTTACTGCCGCACGACTACTTAAACTTTTGGCTCACCGGTAATGCCATCATGGAATACGGCGACGCCAGCGGCACGGCGTTGCTTGATGTCAAAAATCGTAAGTGGTCTGCCGCCGCAATCAAAGCCATCGACCCCGCGTTGGCGGACAAACTTCCGCCGCTGATTTCCAGCGACCAACCCGCCGGCCATCTTTCCACCGCCACCGCCAAGGCTCTGGGGCTTTCCACCGACACATTGGTGAGCGCCGGTGGCGGCGATAACATGATGGGTGCCATCGGCACGGGCAACACGCGGCCGGGAATCGTGACCGCTAGCTTTGGCACCAGTGGAACCATTTACGCGTGCGCGGCCAAACCCGTCATTGATCCCGAAGGCGAGATTGCTGCTTTCTGCGATTCCACCAATCGCTGGCTGCCGCTGCTTTGCACGATGAACGTCACCGTGGCAACTGAGATGGTGCGGAACCATCACGGCCTCTCGCACGCGCAATTCGAAAAAGCCGCCGCCAAAGTTCGCGCCGGCAGTGATGGCCTCATTCTGTTGCCGTACCTCGAAGGCGAGCGCACGCCGAATGTGCCCGATGGAACGGGCGTGTGGTTTGGCGCGAACACAAAAACGCAAAGCGCGGGCCACTTTGCGCGCGCCGCTATGGAGGGTGTGACGCTCGGGATGAATTACGGCTTGCGCCGTCTTGCCACTCTCGGCGTGAAAGCAAAACAAATCCGCGCCACCGGCGGCGGCTCGCAATCGAAACTCTGGAGGCAAATTATGGCGGACGTCTTCGATGCCGAAGTGGTGACCCTCGCCGTCAACGAAGGCGCGGCGTACGGCGCAGCTCTCCACGCGATGTGGTGTGTGGCTAAAAATCGTTGCGAAAAACTCTCGATAAATGATCTTTCCGACCAATTTGTGAAGCTGAACTCGCGCCAAACCGCCCATCCAAATAAGAAAAATAATGCCGTTTATCGCGAATTACAGGTGATTCAAGGTCAGTTATCAACCGACCTTCGCGGCGCATTTTCCCGTCACCGCAAGTTTATAGATTATGATTAGCTTGCGAACAGGAGGTCTTCGGGTGTGAATAAGTTGATCAAGTTTTCACCCTTGCCACTGGCGAAATCCTGAAAATGTGGTATATTTAGCTTCTATGAAGTTGGTCCTGTCTACCCACAAAGTTACCCTTACCGATGGTCTCAAGGATCACGTTCGTTTATGCATCGAGAAGCTCGATCATCAGGAAACCCACGCCCTCGCGGCGTTTGTGAACCTGGAACGCGATCACATCGGCCATCCCGACAAGCGATTCACCTGCACGATGAAGGTGGCTTTACCCGGCCAAAGTCTCATCGCGCGGGATGCGGAAGATGACCTTTACGCTGCCATCGATCTCGTCACCAAAAAAGTGCAGGCGCAATTGCGCAAACGGCACAGCAAGTTCAAGGCTCGCAATCACAAACAAGCGGCCCAGTTGAAGAGCGAACTCCAAGCGGTGGCGGCTTGACATAGGTTGACCGCGACGCGGGTTCCCCGTTAGCGTGGCGCGTGCTTTTGCGTGCCCGCATTGTTGTTCCGATCTCCCAACCGCCCATCGCGGATGGTTTCGTGCGTGTGGATGGAAACTACATCATCGAGGTGGGTGCGTGGGCCGATGTTAAAAATAAAAGTGAGGCGGTGGATCTCGGTGAGGTGATTCTGTTGCCGGGCCTTGTCAACGCACACTGTCATCTAGACTACACTGATTTCGTCGGTGCCGTTCCCACCCCGCGTTCCTTCACCGATTGGATCAACGCCATCGTCGATCTCAAGGCGGATGTGGATGACGCCGCCCATCGCGAATCGTGGCTGCACGGCGCGGCCCAATGTTTGCGCCACGGCACCACCACACTCGGCAACATCGAGACACGACCGGACTTTCTGCCCGAGCTGTGGGCCGCCACGCCCTTGCGATTGGTGTCTTTTTTAGAATTGATTGTCATCCGCGCCCAAAGCGATGCCGCCCAAGCCGTGGCCGATGCAACGGACTGGATTGCCAGCCACAAGCCGCCGAGCGGGCACGCGGGCTTGTCACCCCACGCGCCCTATACGACCAAGCCGGATTTGCTCGAAGCGTGTGCCGCCACGGATTTGCCGATGGCGATGCACTTGGCAGAATCGGCGGAGGAAGACGAAATGTTTCGCCAAGGAAGCGGGCCACTCTACGAACGGCTTGCCGCCGCGGGCCGTGAGATGGCCGATTGTGGCAGAGGATCGCCTATTGCCCACGCGAACCGCAGCGGGTTGTTGAGCGAAAACCTTATTGCCATTCACGGCAATTATTTGGATGACGATGATATTCGTTTGCTGGCGGAAAATCATGTGAGCCTCGTTCATTGTCCGCGCAGTCACGCGTACTTTGGCCACGCGCCATTTCGCGCCGAAGCATTGCGCACGGCGGGCGTGAATCTCTGCCTCGGCACGGACAGCCTCGCCACGATGCGCGCGGGTGATGCGGAGTTGAGCCTATTCGAAGAACTACGCGCCTATTGCGAAGCCTTTCCTGATTTGGCGGATTTGGAAACCCTGTTGCAGTGCGTCACCGTAAACCCCGCCCGCGCGCTGGGGATGGCGGGTCAAGTAGGCGAGTTGGCCGTGGATGCGTTCGCGGATTTGATGACCCTTCCATTCGACGGTCCGATTGAGTTCGCAATGAAAGCGATTGTGAATCACGCCGGCCCAGCGCAGAGGGTGATGCTCTATGGGAAATGGGAAGTGAGTTGTGAAAATGACTGATTCATTTCAGGAAAAATTGGCGGGTGAATTGGCCGGGATTGAATCGGCTGACTTACGGCGCACCGTGCGCGAAGTGGCTTCAGCGCAGGGCGCGCGGGTTCGGTTGGAAGGTCGTGAGGTGTTGAATTTTTCTTCCAATGATTATTTGGGGCTCGCCAATCATCCAGCGCTGAAAGAGTCCGCCGTGCAGGCGATTGAAAATTTTGGCACGGGCGCGGGCGCAGCGCGGCTCATTAGCGGCTCGCAATCGCCGCATCACGAATTGGAAAACGTGCTGGCGAATTTCAAAGGCACCGAATCCGCGCTGGCATTTTCCTCGGGATACGCTGCGGCGCTTGGGACTATTCCGGCGTTAGTGGGCACTGGCGATGTGGTGGTGCTTGATAAATTGGTTCACGGAAGCTTGGTTGATGCCGCGAAGCTTTCGGGGGCAAAACTCCGTGTGTCTAAACACAACGATCTTGCCGACCTCGCGCGCATTCTCGAATGGGCGGCGGAGCAGGGCGGGCGGACATTGATGGTGGCGGAAAGTGTGTACTCGATGGACGGCGACCTCGCGCCTTTGCTGAATTTGGTGGAGTTGAAGGAGCAACACGGCGCGTGGCTGATGCTCGATGAGGCGCACGCGACTGGTTTGTATGGCGAAGGGCGGCGAGGTGTGGCTGAGGAATTCGGCGTGGCCGCGCGAGTTGAAGTGCAAATGGGCACGCTCGGAAAAGCGCTTGGCGCGGCCGGCGGTTATATTTGCGGCTCAAACGAATTGGTGGATTTGCTCCGGCACCGCGCGCGGAGTTTTGTGTTTTCCACCGCGCCAATGCCTGCTCAGGCGGCGGCGGCGCGGGCGGGGATTAAAGTGGTGGAATCAGCGGAAGGCGAAGAACGCCGGACGCGTTTGTGGAGTTTGGTGGATGAATTAAAAAACGGTCTCATCGGCCTTGGCTGGCAACTCCCCGTGGTGCAAAGCGCGATCTTACCTTTGATGGTGGGTGCCGAGGCCGAGGCGATCGCATTGTCGGAGCAGTTGCTGGAAGCGGGCGTGTTTGTGCCGCCTATTCGGTATCCCACCGTGGCGCGTGGCGAAGCGCGGTTACGGATTACGGTGAGCGCGGCGCATTCGTCCGATGACATTAAAAAATTATTGGAAGTTTTGGGGGAAAGGAAAAGGTGATGCATAAACTGGCGCGGCTTGACAAAAAATATGTGTGGCATCCCTTCACGCAAATGCGTGATTGGGCCAAGCGGGAGTCGAT
>JAPKEI010000331.1 GCA_028872685.1 Verrucomicrobiota bacterium
CAATGGCGGCAGAGGCGCTGAAGGAATCGTTGAGTTTGTTTCGGGCGAGGGGCTTGGCGTCGGCGGCGTGGCTGAAGACAAGGGTGGTGCCGGCGCGATCGGTCAGATAAATGCGATCCTTGGCGGCCACGGGGGAGGCATAGAAACTTTTCATACCACCCAATCGAAACGGGCCGAGGTCGCGCCCGGTTCGGCCTTCAACTTTGGAAAGGAATCCTTGGTAGTGGTGGAAAAAATAAAGCGTATTGTCGGGCATTAGCAATGGCGAGGGCACGTAAGGTGTGGCAGCGCGGCGGGTCCAAAGGAGGTTGTCCGTGTCGGTGAGGTCGCCTTTAGCTTCGGCGAGATTGATAGCGTGCATCGTGCGCTTTTCGTAACTCGCGCCGGCATACAGGATGCCGTTGGCGTGGACGGGTGAGGCGACGACGTTGTGGGGCAAACCGCCGATGTACCACAGCACATTGCCGTCATTAAGATCATAAGCGCGCACAGCGGTGGTGGCGCTGACGATGAGTTGGGTGGTTAGGCCGCGGGTGACGATGATGGGGGTGCTCCAACTGGTGGGTTCATTGCGGGGCTTGCGCCAGAGTTGTTTGCCGGTGCGTTTGTCAATTGCCACGATGAATGAATCGCCTTCGTGATCCCAGTTGATGACGAGCGTGTTCAGATGCAGGGCGGGCGACGCGCCTTCGCCGTGGCCGTGTTTTACCTGCATGTCGCCGAGGTCTTTTTTCCAAACGAGTTCGCCGGTCTTGGCGTTGAGGCAGTAAATTCCGTTGGAGCCGAAGGAAGCAATGACGTGTTCGTCGTCCACCACCGGCGAGTTGGAGGCCCACGTGCCGCTTTCGTGCGTGCTTTGATGCGGCTGCTTTGTATGAACAATTTTTTGCCACTCAATTTTTCCGGAGGCGCGATTCACCGCCAGTACAATGAAGCGGAGTTTATGAAATGGATCGAGATTGTTATGCGCGCCGGCGGGTTGTTCGGGCACGGGCAGCTTTTCGCCCCGTGGCACGGTGGCGGTGAGAAAAATCAAATCGCCCCAAACCACCGGCGATGAATGGCCGAGGCCCGGTAGTGGTGTTTTCCAGCGCAGGTTTTTCTCCTCGCTCCACTCGGTGGGCGGATCGGCATTGGGGGCAAAGCCGTTCCCGAGCGGCCCGCGCCATTGGCCCCATTGAGATCTGATGTCGACCGCGTGCAGCGAGGCGCAAAAGGCCAGAATTGCAAGGGCGGTTTTCATTGCTTGAATTTGGCTTAGGTTGATTGCCGCCTCTTCAACAATTTCTTTTTGTAGCGGCTTTGGACAATTTCAGTGAGCACCAGCACGGCGATCACAAAATAAAAGGTGGCCTTGCTCATCGCGTGGATTTCGTGGCCGAAAAATGAAAGCTTGGCCAAATGTCCGCCTTCACTGAGCAACATAATGCCGACGACAAACAGGATGAACAGTCCGAGAACCTCGTACATACGATTGCGCTGGAGAAATTCCGAAACACGATCGGCCAGCCAAATCATTAGCGCGCCACCAGTTAGCACGGCGATCATCATAATCCAAAGCGAAGTGGTTGAAATTTTTCCGTCCACCGAAGTGAGCGCGATGGCGCTGAGGATGGAGTCGAAGGAAAAAACCAGATTCATCAAAACAATTTTCGCGATGACCGATTTACTGGTGGAGGTTTTGCGTTCCACTCCTTCTTCGCCGAGGTTGTTCACGGCGAGCATATGGAAAATCTCCTTCATCGCCGTGTAAATAATAAACCCGCCACCGAGTAACACCACGAGGCTGTGAAGATTAAATGAACCGGCAGCGACGCGGCCCCACGATTCGGGAAAGGCAAACCATGTGCTTTGGAAAGAGGCGATCATTTTCACCAACGCGAACAGCAGTACAATACGTAGGCCCACGGCGATGCCGATGCCCCACTTGCGTACGCGCGATTGATCGGCCTCCGGCGCACGTTTGGATTCCAGTGAGATATATAGTAAATTGTCAAAGCCCAGCACCGCCTGCAATAAAATCAACAGACCTAGCGTGAGGAGAATTTCGAGAAGGTTTTCCATTACGCCCCAAAGGTAGGGGCGAAGAGGGGAAAGGGGAAGAAAATTGCGTGCGCCCTAGCGGTTTTTCGTGGTGTTGCTGCGCTGTGATCCGGGGCGTTGTTTGCGAAGCCCGAAGGTGGATCCGCCAGTCTTTGTGTTGACGACGCTTTGGCGGGTGTAGCCTTTGATCATTGGAAGGTAGCGGTAGTAAACGGTGAGGGAGAGGGTGGCCCAGGCGGTGGTGATGGTGGTGCCTTCCTTTTTTGCGCGACGGCCTTCGGGTTTCCACGTGCCGTTGGCCTGTTGTTTTTTTAGAAAAATGGGTTTCATCTTAGCGTTCCATTCCTGCCAAGGCTTGCCGCCGTGCAAAAACATACTAAGGCAGCCGTAGTACCAATAGTAGTAATCCTTTTGAGCTGTGGCTGGCATGTGGGTGGCGAAGTATTTTGCGGATTCAATCTGGCGTTCATCATCGGGCTTGATGCCATAGAGTTGCTGGCAGTACATGCCCACAGAGGTCATGGAAGATTTTGGGACGGAATCTTTGTAGCCGTAAAACCCTTTGTGCTTGCCAGCGCTCACGGTGTTGAGAAACTCTCGGGCTGGGCCGAGAGTTTTTGCTGGAACCCGCACTCCGGCCATTTCGGCACTGCGAAGCGCCATGATGACCCAGCCGGTGACCGACAAATCGCCGGCGTGTTCCTCTGAGGGGTGAGGTTGATACCGCCATCCGCCGCTCTTGGGGTTCTGCGCTCTGCATAAAAATGCCACCGCTCGCTCAAGGGGTTGATAAAACTTCTCCAGCTGAGTAATGCCGGCGGCTTCGCCGAGAGCGAGAGTGCCAATAGCTTGGCCATACATTCGACCGCCATCGCGCATGTTGCCGTTCTCAGGCACTTGTTTCACCAGCCAAGTAAGCCCCTTGGCGAGGGCTTGGCCGTGATTGGTTTCGTCGTCGGGCTTCACGCCGTAGGATAAGTAGCAAAGAATCACAAGGCCGGTATGTGCCACATCGGATTGTGTTTCGGACCAGCGGCCAT
>JAPKEI010000332.1 GCA_028872685.1 Verrucomicrobiota bacterium
CGGTGGATGCCTCTTTAGTGTCCTTGTCGCCCCCGCAACCCATCGTCAATCCGAAGATGACCAGCGCAGGGAAAAGTTGTTTGAGGATATGGTTTGCTTTCATGGGATCAGATTACCGCCCTTTGTCACCCTTGGCTACTGTAAAGTCAGGTGATTTTTATAGTAGCCTTCTCAATCGTTTGGAGGAAATAATCCATAGCAATTGACACAGCCGTTTTAAAAAACTCTGAATTGCCAAAAGCCCCATTCACGTCCAAACTTACCGCACGACATGAAAGAAACATCACTTAACTCATCCACCAATCGCCGCACCTTCATTAAGGCCAGCGGAACGGCCGCTGTGGCGGCGAGCACGATCGCATTCCCCTCAGTCACTTTTGGCAAGCCGGACAGCCGGAAACTGAAGATCGGCTTCATCGGCTGTGGCGGGCGCGGCTCGGGCGCAATCAATCAGGCGCTCACAGCTGATAGCAATTGCGAACTCTACGCTATGGGCGAGGTGTTTCGCGATAGGCTTGATCGCAGCCTCAAGTCGGTGCAAGGCCGTCGCGCCGGGCAGGTGAACATTGATGAGAAACGCAAATTTGTGGGGCTCGATGCGTACCAAAAAGTTTTGGAAAGCGGCGTGGACCTCGTGATCCTCACCACGCCTCCGGGCTTCCGGCCCTTGCACTTCAAGGCGGCGGTCGAGGCGGGTAAACATATTTTCCTTGAGAAACCGATGGCCACGGATGCGCCCGGGCTACAGTCGGTGATGGAGAGCTATAAGCTTGCGGAGAAAAAAGGCCTCGCCGTGGTGGCTGGCTTTTGCTGGCGCTACGAGCCGGGACGGCGTGAGTTTTTCAAACGCATCGCTGATGGCGCCATTGGCGATGTGCAGTCTATGTACTCCACCTACTACACCGGCCCTGTGAAACCGATGCCACCGGACAGCAGCCGCAAGGCTGAGTGGAGCGATATCGAGTGGCAGGTACGCAATTGGTACAACTTCGCATGGTGCGGCGGCGATGGCCTCTTGGAGCAGGCCGTGCACAGCGTAGATAAAATCTCATGGGTGTTTGGTGACAAGCCACCGCACAGTTGCGTGGCCGTAGGCGGCCGCCAGCGCCCGAACAATTCTGGAAATATCTGGGATCATATTGAAGTGAACTATTTGTTCGAAGACGGCGCGCGCGGGCATCTTGGCCAACGACAAATCCCCGGTTGCCACGGCGAGACCAACGACTACATCCTCGGCACCAAGGGCCGCGCCCAAATCGGTGGAGGCCTCATCATTACCGGTAAGGACGCCATTAAGGGCAAGACCGATAAATGGACCTACAACCCCAAAGGCGATCTCTGGCGCTACACCGGCCCCGGCGGCAACATGTACCAGATTGAGCACGACGAACTCTTCGCCAGCATCCGGGACGGCAAGCCCATCAATAACGGCGCACGGATGTGTAACGCAACCGGCATGGCGCTTATGGGCCGTATGTCCGGCTACTCCGGCCGCCAAATCACTTGGGATCAGGCCATGAACTCCAAACAAAACCTGTTCCCCAAAGACCAAAACTGGGAGACCGGCAAACATACCCCACCCAAGGAAGCCATCCCCGGGACGAAGGAAGCCATTGCCCCGCACGGGTGGTAAAAAAATATTTCGCTATCAAAACCCTCAAGTCTTCGGGCTTGGGGGTTTTGTATTTCCAAATCCTTAAACCTCGGGCAACACCCATGGCTTGCGCCACTCGGGACGGCCGCGCATAGCGTTCGCTTCCTTATCGTTCACGAAGGTTTCTGTCTTTGCATCAAATGTAATCGTACGACCGAGGCGGGTAGCGATGTTGCCGGCGTGGCAAAGAACGCTCGCAGGATGGCCGACGGTTTCCAAATCACACCACGGACGCTTTCGCGTTTTAATGCAGTCGATGAAATCCTGCACATGCGGCGTGGCGTCACTGCCGCCACCGTGCTCCTTCACCAACTTGCCGCCGCGTGTGTAGGCACGCCAACCGTTGTTGCCGAGGATGATGTAGCCTTGGTCGCCAAACACTGCCGAGCCTTCCGCTTCGCCGAGGTAAGGATATGGTGACCAGATGCGCATCTCATAAGTGAGAATCCGTGGCGGCGTGCCGGGGTATTCGTAAGTCACCTGCATTGTATCAGGCCATTCCTGCGCGTCGTCGAAATACCATTTGCCGCCGGTGCCGCTAATCTTACGCGGCATGCGCAGCGGCTTCTTGCCCTCTGTCTCCACGGCAGCACTCAGCGCGGCGAAGGCCATGTCCAGCCGATGCACGCCATCGTTGCCAAGGTCGCCCGCACCGTAATCATAAAACCAACGCCAACTCCCGTGGAAACGCTTGGGATTGAAGGGGCGCTTAGGTGCGGAACCCAGCCACATGTCGTAGTCCACCTCCTTGGGCGCAACGCCGTCGGGTGGCCTGCCAATGTTGCCCTGCTTTGTGCTTTCCCATGCCTTGGCCACGAGGCATTTGCCGAGGTGCCCCTCGCGGATGTACGCCAGCGCCGTCTGCATGCGCTCCGTGCTGCGATGTTGCGAGCCCATCTGTACGATGCGCTTGTGCTTGCGCATGGCCATGACCATCCGCTGTCCCTCCACGATGTTATGCCCGTCGGGTTTCTCCACATATACATCCTTGCCAGCAAGGCAACCCATGATGGTTGGAATCGCGTGCCAATGATCCGGTGTGCCGACGCATAGCGCGTCAATCGTCGGGTCCTCGACGAGCTTGCGGAAATCAGTAAACGTCTTCGGCTTGTGCCCCTGCGTTTTTGTGACGCGCTCCAGCGTTGCCGGCAGTCGCCGCGGGTCAATCTCCGCGATGCCTACGATCTCCACATTCTTATTTGCGGCGAAAATGCGGTTCAACGACCCCGCACGCCCCGCCGCGCCGACCATCCCCACCCGCACCCGTTCACTGGCCGGTGCCTTGGCGGCAAGGCCCTTCTGGGTAAGCACCGCGGGGAACGCCACTGCGGCGGCGGTTTGAGCAACAAATTTTCTACGATGAATCTTGGACATGCGCTCATTGTGGCAGGCTTCCGCAGGCTGTCGATTGGTTTTTGGTTGAAAAA
>JAPKEI010000333.1 GCA_028872685.1 Verrucomicrobiota bacterium
TTGAAGGCCAGCTCGGCGGCAGGATTGCCCGAGCGCACGGCGGCCAGCCACGTGTCGATGTTGTGCCGTTCCTTTTGCAACGGCTCGTACGCCGCCTTCATCTCGTCCTTGTAGCCATCGAACCACCAGCCGGAGACCCGCTTGCCGTAGCGCTGCGACCATTCGCCGCAGACGTCGGCCCAGTTTTTCAGGAACACCGGATTGGGCGCCTGATTTTCGCTGCGCCGAAAACCCTTCAACTTGCGCGGGTGCGACATCGGGTTCACCTTCGGCCCGGCGGGTTTGCCATTGATCGTCGGCAGCGTGTCGCCCATCGCCTCAATCACGCGATAGTGCCGCATCGGCGCGCGGGCGGTCATATAAATGATGAGGCGCACGTCGCGCTTCTCGAGCGCCTTGGAAATTTCTAAAATCAAGTCGCGCCGCGAAGTCCACTCGCCATTCTTCACGCCCAACAATTTTTCATAAGCCGAGTTGGGCGCGCAAAATTTTCCCGTGTGCTGGCCGATTGTAAAAATCACGTGCCCCGCGCGCGTGCTTGCAACCGCATCGGCGAATTTCTCCACGTCAAACGAATCCACCGCTTTGTTAAAATCGCGCGCGCTGCGTTCCTTGAAACACTCGTAGTGAAACATCAACCCAAAGCCGCTGGACTTCAGCCAAGACTCCCCCGCACTGGCTGGGGTGGCCCACAGGACGAAGCCGTACAAGAGCGCGACAAGGATTTGTTTTTTCATCTGTGCAATCTGCGGTTCAAATGGTTTTCAAAATCTGCCGGCTTATCGTCCGTGCTCTTTAATCTTTGGGAACGAGGCTGCTCCACCAGTCTTTGTTGGGCTTGAAGTCGGGCTTCAAATAATTTGCAGCGCGGCTTTCCAGACCTTTCAGCTGACCGGTGCGGGCGCTTTGGATTTGTTTTTTCTTTAACTCCAAATTAAAGCGGTCGTCAGCGGCGGGGATGCGCGCTCCGGTCTCTTTCAGCCACGCGTCCAGTTTCGTCCGGAGGGCTTTGGCGGTTTTGGGTTGGGAAGCGGCGAGGTTGGTTTCTTCGCCGATGTCTTTGGCTAGATTGTAAAGCTCGTCGTGGCCGTCCTCAAAATAATGGATGAGCTTGAAATTGCCTGAGCGAATAATGGACGAAGGCTCGCCGCCTTGGTTGCCGTAATGCGGGTAATGCCAAAACAGATCGCGCTTGGCAATCGAGCCGCCCTTGAGCAGCGGGAGCAGACTGACGCCGTCAACGTGTTGGCGTGGCGTGAGGGGCAAACCGGCGAGGTCGAGAATGGTCGGATAAAAATCCGTGCCGGTGACCGGCGTCGCATTATTCGAGCGTGGCGCTGTTAAGTTTGGAACGCGAATATAATAAGGCTGGCGAATACCACCCTCCCATTGCCGGCCTTTGCCGCCGCGCATGGGCAGGCACGAGGTGGCGAAGGCATCGCCGGACGAGACGCCGCCATTGTCGGAGGTGAAAATGACCACAGTGTTTTTATCTAAGCCGAGGTCGCGCAGTTTTTTCATCACGATGCCCACGGCGTTGTCCATCGATTCCATCATGCCCGCGTAAATCGGATTGTCCTGCACCTGTCGCACCCCCTTGGTGCGGTCGAACTTAAAGCGCTCCTTGGTCAAGCCCTTGGCCGCGGCCTTCTTTTGATACTTCAGCCAGAGCGGCTGCGTGGTTTGGATTGGCCCGTGCACAGAGTAAAACGACAGATAAGCAAAAAATTTCCGGTCCTTGTTCGCCTCGATAAACGAAGCTGTTTCGTTGGCTAACCGAATCGGCAACGATTCCCCCTTTGGGCCGCTTTTCATCTTGGGATTAGTGTACGGCGAAAAAAATCCGCCCGGAGGTGAGCCGCGATGATGACCGCCGATGTTGATATCAAACCCGTGGTCTTCCGGAAACGATCCGGTGCTGCCTAAGTGCCATTTGCCGGCAAAGAAAGTTTTGTAGCCGCCCGCGCGCATCGCCTCGGCGAGGGTGGTGTCCTTCGCTGGCAGCGCATGAATATAATCGGCTGGCAGCACGCGGTCATTGCGCCGCCAATTTTTCCCGCTCGCCGCGCCAATCCAATCGGTAATTTTGTTCCGCGCCGGATACGTGCCGAGCATAATACTTGCCCGCGACGGACTGCAAACCTGGCAAGTGGAATAACCATTTGAAAACCGCATCCCACTCCGCGCAATCGCATCAATATGCGGCGTCTCATGAAACGTACTCCCCTCGCAACTCATGTCCCGCTTCCCCAAATCATCTGCCAGAATAAAAACGAAGTTGCGGTGCTCCGCGTACGTGGCTGGAACTGAAAACGAAAACGCGAGTAGAATAAGACAGGATATCTTTCGAGCTAAAAAACTCTGACCTTTGTTTTTAAGGCTCAAATGAAAATCACTTTTGTTTGTGATTACCTTGTCCCGGCTGTGTCCCACTTTGGTAATTTCTTTTAGAGTCATAGGCCGTGTATTTTAGGGTAGATGAAAAAGAAACGCAACCGACGTCATTTGTTCAGCAGCTTCGGATTCTTTTTGACCATCTCCTTAACCAATTCCTCGGCCTTGGCGATTTGGGCGGGGGTCATTTCCTTGGCGACTATGGATAAAACTTTTCTGACGTTCTGATCGCCATTAGTCGCAGCAATATTACACCACGCATAAGCGATTACATCATCCTGATCCACTCCTTGGCCTCTTTCATACATCACCCCAAGGTTGCATTGCGCAAGTGCATCTCCCTGATCGGCAGATTTCCGGTACCACTTAACCGCTTCTTTGATATCCTGATCTACTCCTTGGCCCTGGTGATACATCACCCCAAGGTTGCATTGCGCTTTTGCATGTCCCTGATCGGCAGCTTTCTGGTTCCACTTAACCGCTTTCTTGAAATCCTGATCTACTCCTTGGCCCTGGTGATACGTCCACCCAAGGTTAGTTTGCGCAAGTGGATCTCCCTGATCGGCTGCTTTCTGGTACCACTTAATCGCTTCCTTGATATCCTGATCTACTCCTTGGCCCTGGTGATACATCACCCCAAGGTTGCATTGCGCTTTTGCATGTCCCTGATCGGCAGCTTTC
>JAPKEI010000334.1 GCA_028872685.1 Verrucomicrobiota bacterium
GAGGGCCAATATCGTGTGCGACTTATGGACAACACCAAGGGTGCCGACTGCGCCTATCCGCCGGTGGAGGTGCTGCCCGACGACACCATTGTGACCACCACGTACGGCCATTGGAGCAAGGGTGAGTCACCATATATCGTCAGCGTCCGCTTCAAGCTCAGTGAACTCGACGCAATGGCTAAGAAGCAAAAGTGAAACCAATGTTAACCACTGGTGAAACTCATAAAAAACGTTAATCTGCGGTTGAAAATCGATTTACCAAGCGCCTTGCGCAGTCATTTGGGCGGTGGCTTGTTCGGCCCAACCTCGGTTGGCGGCGGGGCTGGCTGGGCTGGGGTGGAGAATCTTTCCGACGCGAACGTCCATTTTGGAGAGGGCCTCGGTGGCGCGTTTTTCAGCGAAGCCGCCGACGGCGATGAGCCATTCGGGTTCAAGGATTTGCACGACGCGGCGCAGGTGCGAATCGCACGCATCCATCAGTGGGCCGGACTCGGCGGAGGGGAGTTTGTCCGGGGTGCGGTTGCGGCCGGTATCTTCCATAAAAGCGAGCGGGCAATGGTTGATGATAAAGTGATCGATAAAAAATTTTTCCGGCGTGGCGAAGCGTTCGCTGAAGAGGCCCCAAAGGCGGCGTCCGCTGACTTCGCTGCGGGTGCAGGCGAGGCCGTCGACTGGGCGCTTGGGGTGTTCGCGGGTGGGTTTTCCGATGGGGGCATTAATGCCGAGCCAATCGCGGGCGGCGGCGACTTCGCCGAAGGGCACGCCGGTTTGCGCCATGCCGAAGGGGCCGGGGTTCATGCCGAGAAACACGACGCGCTTAGGCGTGGCGCCGGCGAGGTGGAGGTATTGCTCGTGCGCGGGCCATGCGTAGTCGAGGGGGTTGTACACGTAGGCCACGGGATCGGCGAAGGTGAGGGTGTTACAGGCCGCGCTCAAGTCGCGGGCGGCGGCGATTATTTTTTTGGTGGTCATTTGTGCTGTCGGCATATTGGCCGCAGACTGGGTGCAATTTTCTGCCGGCAAGATGCCGGTAGAAAAGAACGCACTGATTAAATCGAATTTTATCACAAACGTAAACTCTATGAAGTTAACTGGACTTATCGCTGCACCTCACACGCCGTTTCACGGTGACTTTTCGCTTAATCTCGATTGTGTGCCGGAGCAAGCGGCACACTTGGCGGCGAATGGCGTGTCGGGCGCGTTCGTTGCGGGGACAACCGGCGAGTGCCATTCGCTGACGACTGATGAGCGGGCGGAGTTGTTCGCGGCGTGGGGCAAGGCGGCGCGCGCGCACGGTGTGAAATTCATTGCGCACATTGGTCACAATAATTTGCCGGACGCGCGGTCTTTGGCGGTGGCGGCGCAACGGGCGGGGGCGGATGCGATTAGCGCGATGGCACCTAATTTTTTCAAGCCAAAGGATGCGGCGGCAATGGTGGATTGGTTCGCGCGCATCACGGAGCCGGTTCGGGGGATGCCGTTTTATTTTTATGACATTCCGGTGATGACGGGGGTGACGATTGATACGGCGGAGCTTGTGCAATGCGCGGCGGAAAAGATGTCGGGCTTTGTGGGGGTGAAATATACAAACACGGACCGCGCACAGTTGCGGCGTATTTTGGAAATGGATGATGCACCGGATATGCTTTTCGGGTGTGATGAGGAATTGCTGGAGGGTTGGGAATTGGGCTGTCGCGGTGCGGTCGGAAGCACTTATAATTTTGCCGCGCCGATTTATCATCGGGTTATGGCGGCGTACGCGGCGGGCGATTTGGAGAAGGCACAGCGTTGGCAGGCGCGTTCGTTGGAAATGGTTGAAACCATCGCGTCGCACGGCTTTATGCAGTCGGCCAAGGCGGTCATGCATTGGGCGGCGGTGGATTGCGGACCGGCGCGGCCGCCGTTGCCGCAGCAGTCGGCGAAGCAGTTGGAAACGCTGCGCGACGAACTGGAGGCGATTGGGTTTTTTGAATGGATTGGTGAACACGCACCGCATAACGAATGAACGCAGAACGACAAGAGGAATTGATTGCGGTTTATCGCGACGGGTTACTGGAGGACACTTTGCCCTTTTGGCTGCCGCGTTGCGTGGATGAAGAGCACGGTGGGTTTATGATTGCCCGCGACCGCGATGGGGGCGTGCTAGATACGGACAAGGGAATGTGGCAGCAGTGCCGGTTCACGTGGTTGCTCGCCACGCTCTATAATACGGTGGAGCCACGCGAGGAATGGTTGACGGCGGCGCGGCACGGGATTGAGTTCATCGAAAAGCACGGTTTTGATGACGATGGGCGGATGTGGTTTCACGTGACGCGCGAGGGCGCGCCGATTCGCAAACGGAGGTATTTTTTCACGGAAGCATTTGGCGCGATTGCGTTTGCGGCGTGCGCGAAGGCTACGGGTGATTCGGCGATGGCGGACAAGGCGCGTGGGCTTTATAATTTGGCGAAAATGGGGTTTGCGGATTCAAGGGATGCAAAATACACGGACACGCGGCCGAGTAAAGGGATGGGCGCGCCGATGATTTCGCTGGTGACGGCGCAAGAGATGAGGACATGTTTGGGTGACGATTCATTTAACGGGGACATCGACGCGTGCATCGCGGAAATCCAACAGGATTTTGTGAAGCCGGAGCTGGAGTGCGTGATGGAAACGGTGGGGTCTAAGGGTGAGTTGCTGGATCATTTTGACGGGCGACTGTTAAATCCGGGGCACGCGATTGAGGGCGCGTGGTTTATTTTGAACGAAGCGCGGCGGCGAGGCAACGACGCGGCGTTAATCAAATTGGGTTGCAACATGCTAGACTGGATGTGGACGCGCGGTTGGGATGTGGAACACGGCGGCATTTTTTATTTCCGCGATGTGCACGGCAAGCCGGTGCAGGAGTATTGGCACGATATGAAATTTTGGTGGCCGCACAACGAGGCCATTCTCGCCACGTTACTGGCGCACTTGCTCACGGGTGATTCGCGCTACGAAGCGATGCACCGCCAAGTGCACGACTGGGCGTATTCGCATTTCCCAGACACTAAGCACGGCGAGTGGTACGGCTACTTGCACCGCGACGGCCGCGT
>JAPKEI010000335.1 GCA_028872685.1 Verrucomicrobiota bacterium
ACGATATTTGCGTTTGTAAACAAATATCGTATGGCGGCGCTGCAGGGCGGTCTGGCTTTGGTGTTGTTCCTCCTCGGCAGTTCACCGCTGGCGGGAGGATTGCTATCGCGATTGGAGGCGCCGTATGGGCGCACCAGTTGGGAAACGCTTCCGGAGGTCGATGCGGTGTTGGTGTTGGGCGGGCTCGGCGGAGGGGCTGATTCAGAAATCAACGGCATCAACTTTGCCTCCACGGTGGATCGATTGCTGACGGGCATCGAGCTCGCGCGCCGCGGCAAAGCGCCGGTGCTGGTTTTGGGTGGGGGCGGTTACTGGAAGAATGGGAAATTGGAACCGGAAGCGGACCGCATTCGCCCGTGGATGGAAAAATGGAATCTCGCTCAAGACATCCCCGTGCAAGATCTCGGCGTGTGCGCTAACACTTATGAGGAGTCGCAAAAATTCGCGGCGCTTGCGAAGAAGGAGGGGTGGGAAACGGTTTTGCTCGTTACCTCTGCCAGCCATATGAAACGCGCCGAGGCGGTGTTTCTTTCCAGTGGCGTTGATGTCACACCGGTGGCTTGCGATTTTGGTGCTTGGCCTTACCGGGGGGATTGGAGTTTTTTTCCGAGCATTGACCGCCTCAAGACCGTCCAAATTTGGATGTACGAAACTGCCGGTTGGTTGTATTACCGCTCGAAGGGTTGGATCCAACTCGATGCATTGCCCGAACGATGAAGCCCCCGAACATCACTGCCGCCGCCCGATGTGCCAAGGATGTGGCGCACAAAGTCGGCGTGTTTCTCAAAAGCCAACTACGCACGCCCAAGCATATCAACCTGCAAACCGCGCACGACATCAAGCTGGAGTTGGATAACCGCAGCCAAGCGATGATCGAGCGCGGCCTGCGTAAGGGCTTTCCGCATGTGCCCTTTTTGGGCGAGGAAGGCGAGGTGGGCGATACCACCGGTGAGTGGCGTTGGGTGGTGGATCCCATCGACGGTACGGTGAATTTCAGCCGTGGCATTCCGCACGCGTGCGTATCCATCGCTTTGCAACAACGCCGCGCGGATGCCACCGGTCATTGGGCGGATTACGATTCAGTGATCGGCGTGGTGTACGATCCGTTTCTCGATGAGATGTGGACCGCGCGTGCAGGCGGCAAGGCTAAGCTCAACGGCCGCGCCATTCACGTCAGCGAAACGAGTACGTTGGAAACCTCCATCGTCTCCATCGGATTTTCCAAGAGCCGCACCACCATCAAAAAAAATCTGCCGCTCTTTGCGCGGTTGTACCAACGCGTGCTCAAAGTGCGGTTGATGGGCAGCGCGGCCCTGGCGCTCACGTGGACGGCGGCGGGTCGGCTGGATGCGTACCGGCAGCTCGGCGTGTATTTGTGGGACATCGCCGCGGCCGGACTCATCCTCGAATGCGCCGGCGGCGAGTGTTGGCGAAAACCCACGCCGCGCAAGTACGCCTACGAAATGATCGCCACCAACGGCCGGTTGCGAAAAAAGATCCAGCGGATGCTTTAGGCGCACGCTTTCACGAATGCCTTGAACACGCGGAGAAATTCCGGATGCGTATCGATTAATCGTTCGGGGTGGAATTGGATGCCCAACAAAAATGGCGCGTTTTTGGCTTCGGCCTCGGTTAGCTCAATGGCCTCGATAATGCCGTCTTTGGTTTGCGCTGTGGCGCGGAGCATAGGGGCGAGTTCGCCAACAGCTTGGTGATGGGCACTATTGATGCGAATGGAGGCGCGCCGGAAAATTTTCCGCATCAATGAATTGGTTGCCAGATCCACGGCGTGAACCAATTTGTGCGCCTCGCCTTTGCGGGCGTGGTTCATGGCTTGCGGGCGTTCGGTGGAGATATCAGTCACCAACCCGCCGCCGAGGGAGACGTTAAGCACCTGCGGCCCGCGACAAATGGCGAGCATCGGTTTGCGCTGTTGTAGCGCCTGCTCAATGAGCTGAAACTCAAACAAATCGCGTTCCGCATCTACACCACCGGCTTTTGCTTTGATGCGGCGGGGCAGAGCGGGGTCATATAAATCCGTCTGCAAATCATCACCACCGGTGAGCATCACACCATCTGCGCGCGCTACCATATCGCGTGCGAGATGTTTGTGTTCCGGCAAATTCGGCGCGAGCAAAGGCACAGCACCAGCCCGCGCCAACGCGCGCGTGTACCAAAAGGAAAGGCTTGTGGAGCGGTCGCGAAACTCCGCACCTTTGTGCTCGGTCATAGTGGATACAACGATAAGAGGTGTGTGCTTCATAGCGTGGCCTTTGGATAACGCTCGCGGATGGTGGCGGTGAGGCGAGCTTCTTCGTCAAAAGGAACTTTTTTGCGGGCGATGCGGCGCCTTACGTTGTCGAGCAACTCCAGCCAATCTTCCAGCACGGGTTCGTCATATGTTTGCCAAGTGTCGTAGCGTTTGTCGCGCAATCGAAACAGCCAGCGGTTGCCCACTTTTTTTGCGGAAACCTGAATGCGCTCGCCATCAGCGTCGCGGCGTTTCCAGCCAATGTCGCCTTTGCTCGCCACGTTAATCTGCTAACTCCACACTCGCTACTGCGTGCGCAGCCATCCCTTCACCGCGGCCCACAAAGCCCATTGTTTCGTTGGTCGTAGCTTTGATGCCCACGGCGTTGGGTTCGATACTCAATGCGGCGGCGATGTTCTCACGCATTGCAGAAATGTGCGGGCCAATCTTGGGCGCTTCGGCGATGAGCATCGCGTCAACATTGTTGATGCGGCCGCCACGCTTTTCAACTTGGCGCGCGGCTTCTTCGAGGAAAATTTTACTGGGCGCGTCTTTCCACTGCGCATCGCTCGGCGGGAAAAAGGAACCGATGTCGCCTTCGCCAATCGCACCCAGCACCGCATCGCAAATGGCGTGCATCAGCACATCGGCATCCGAATGCCCATCGAGGCCGGTGTCGTGCGGGAGGGTGACGCCGCCGAGAATGAGAGGCCGCCCGGCCTTAAGCTGATGCACATCATATCCAATTCCCACGCGATTCACGGGCGCAGTGTAGTGGAGAGGGAAGGGTGGGGCAAGGCGATGT
>JAPKEI010000021.1 GCA_028872685.1 Verrucomicrobiota bacterium
CGCCGCCGCCGCCGCCGCCGCCGCCGCCGCCGCTACGTTCTTCACGAGGGCGTGCTTCATTTACGGTGAGTTCGCGGCCCATAAATTCGTGGCCGTTGAACTTTTCGACTGAGGATTGGGCGTCGTCATCCGATGCGTAGGTTACAAACCCAAACCCTCTTGACTTGCCGGTCTCCCGGTCCTGAAGAATCACGGCGTCCGTGACTTCACCTGTTTCGCTGAAAAGATCCCGTAGATCTTGATCCGAGGCCGCCCAAGGGATGCCTCCTACAAACACTTTATTACCCATTTTACTGTTATTTTTTTTATTGGCATACACGGCACTCCCGCAGAATGCGGAACCGTTATGCGTGAGCAGAAAATGGCCGTTTGGCCGAGAAAAGGCAAGGGATAAATTCACCGCGTGATTTTCCGGTACGCCTCGCCTTCGTTGATGGTGGGGGTTTCAGGGCGGCCTTTGTAGCGGTAAATGAGGTCGAGATTGCCGATGCCCATGAGGTGCAGAATGGTGGCATGGAGGTCGTGGACGTGCAGGCGGTCTTGCACGGCGTAGAGGCCGAGGTCGTCGGTGGCGCCGATGACTTGGCCGCCGCGCACACCGCCGCCGGCCATCCACATTGTGAAGCCGGTGGGATTGTGGTCGCGGCCGTCGCCCTTTTCGCTCATCGGCGTGCGGCCGAATTCGCCGCCCCACACGACGAGCGTCTCGTCCAGCAACCCGCGTGCCTTGAGGTCCTTCAGCAACGCCGCTACCGGCTGGTCGCTTTGACGGCATTGGCGGCCGTGGTTTTCCTCCATCTTGCTGTGCGAATCCCATTTGCTTTTGGTGCCGTGATACAATTGAACGAAGCGCACGCCCCGCTCCACCAACCGCCGCGCCATCAGGCAGTTGCGACCGAAGGGCTCGGTGTCTTTATTACCGAAGCCGTACAGTTTTTTGGTGGCTGCGGTTTCGCGGCTCAAATCCACTGCCTCGGGTGCGGAAGCTTGCATGCGGTAGGCCAGTTCATAAGCGCGGATGCGGGCTTCGAGTTCGGTTTGGTGTTCGCGCGATTTTAGGTGCTGCTCGTTGAGGCGTCGGAGAAATTCAAGTTGTTTGCGGTATTGGTTGGGTGATGTGCCTTTGGGAAGATTGAGGTTTCGAATCGGTTCCGCGCCGGAATTGAGCCGCACACCCTGATACATCGCCGGCATAAAACCGGCGCTCCAATTGCGTGGCCCATTTGCGGGCGCGGCGGGCGTGTCGGTCATCACCACAAACGCCGGTAGGTTTTCATTCTCGCTGCCCAGTCCGTAGCTCACCCACGCGCCGAGGCTCGGCCGGCCGGCCAGCGGTTGGCCGGTGTTCATTTGGCAAACGCCGCCACTGTGGTTGATGCCGTTGGTCCAGCACGAGCGAATCACCGCAATGTCGTCCATACATTCCGCGATGCGCGGTAGCCAATCGCTCACCCACAGGCCGCTTTGGCCGTGTTGTTTCCATTTGCGCGGCAAGTGGAGGATGGGCGATTCCGCCTCGCCCATTGCCGTGATAGGCCGCTTGAAGCTCGGCGGCAAACTTTGCCCTGCCAGTTTTTTTACCAATGGTTTGGGATCAAATAAATCGAGATGGCTCGGCCCGCCTTCCATAAACAGGAAAATGCAACTCTTCGCCGTGGGTGCAAAATGCGACTGCTTGGCTGCCAAAGGGTTGCCCGAGGTTTTTAGCGGATTTGCATCCAGTAACCCACTCAACGCCAACGCGCCAAACCCCGCCCCGCCCCGCAAAAGAAAATCTCGCCGCGAAGCCACCGGCACGTCGTGCGGCACTTGCAGGCCTTGGTGGTCGTAAAATTTCATTAAAGCATGCCTATCATTGTTCAGTCCAAATAAACAAATTCATTCGAATTCAGTAGCGCGTGGCAGAAATCTTCCAGGCCCGATTCGTGAATGAACTCCAGCGCGACCGACAATTCATCCGCAGTTGGCGCGCGGCCGAAGGCCAGTCGGTATGCAAGTTTTACGTGCGCCGATTCATCCTCCTCCGCACAAATCAATCGGCACGCGAATGCTTCGGCGCGCGCCTGCGTCCATTCACCGTTGAGCATCAGCAGCGACTGCGTGGCTGTCGTGGTCACGTTGCGCGATGGCGCGTGCGAAATGGCATCGGGCGAATCAAACGCGTTCATCATCTCCACCGGCTTGTTGCGGAGCACTGTTCCGTACACCGCGCGGCGCGGCACTTTTGGTAAGTTCACTCCAGCTCCGCCGGATTTTATGTTCAGTTCGCCCGAGACCGCTAGCGCCGCATCGTGGATCTGCCCTGCATCCAATCGGCGAATGGGAAAATGCCAAAGCAACCGATTCTCGGGATCCATCAATTGTGGGTTTTGGTTTTGGAGTTTCGGATTCTGGATTTTACTTCCCATTCGATATGTCGCGCTGGTGACCATCAGTCGATGCATTTTTTTCAAGCTCCAGCCATCCTTCATCAGTCGATCCGCCAGCCAATCGAGCAATTCCGGGTGAGTGGGTTTCGCGCCGAGTCGGCCGAAATCGCTGGCATTCGCCGCGAGACCTTGGCCGAAGTGTTGCTGCCAAAGTCGATTCACAATCACGCGCGCGGTCAGCGGATTTTTGGGTGAAGCAATCCAGTTGGCCAACGCCGTGCGGCGGCCGGTGGATTGCAGCGCGGCGGCCGGGGGCGTGATGCTTGCGGGCGCGGGGTTGAGAATTGAAAGAAATCCCGGCGCGATGATGCCCGCCTTTGATTTCTTCGGGATGCGCGTGGGTGGCGCGACTGGCCCTACGTCGCTGGCCGCGAAGGCCATCGTCGGCAGCGGCCTGGGTTTGAGTGCTTCGTGCTTGGCTAATTCCGCGCGCAGCTTTCCCCACTCCGCTTTTTGCTCGCCCTTGAGCAGATCCGGCAGTTTCTCCGGATGCAGCCCAATTTGCCGCAGCGACAACTCGGCGATTTGATGTTCGTACCCCGTACGGTCGCGCGGTTGCTTGCGAATCATCGCCTTGATGTCGTCGTTGAATTTGCTGAAGCCTTCCTTCGTGCTGTTCGCCAGTAAAACCGGTTGCTCAATCGCGCGCAACTTTTGGCGAATTGATTGGGTGGCCTTCTCCCATTTGCGTTGTTGCGTGGCAAATTTTTTGCGTACCGCCACGCTGCCCACCGGCATCGCCTCGCGCGGTTGCAAGGGGGAAAAGAATGCGCGCAACCGGAAATAATCCTTTTGCAAAATGGAATCGAACTTGTGGTTGTGGCAGCGCGCACACTGGACGCCCATCGCAAGGAACACGTCGCCGGTCACGTCAGTGATGTCGTTGAGAATATCGCTCCACTGCGTTTCCACATCACGCTGGTTGTGCTCATAAATCCAATGGCGCAAATACATTGTGGCCGTGAGCGCCTCGCGATTGGCAGGATCAATTTCATCGCCAGCGATTTGCTCGCGCACAAATCGGTTGTATGGCTTGTCGGCATTGAACGAGTTGATGACGTAATCGCGATAGCGCCACGCCTCGGGCCGGGGATGGTCGGCGTTGTAGCCGTCGGAATCCGCGTAGCGCACGAGGTCCAGCCAAAACCGCGCCTGCCGTTCGCCAAAACGCGGGCTGGCCAATAGCCGGTCGACGAGCGTTGCGTATGCGGTATCCCGATTTGCGTTTGATGATTTGAGAAAGGTATCTATTTCTGCCGGCGTTGGCGGAAGGCCGGTGAGGTCAAAAGTCACGCGTCGAATCAGCGTGCGCGCCTCGGTGGCCTTGGCGGGGGAGAGCTTTTGCGCGGCGAGCTTGCGGGCGATGAAGGGGTCGATTTCATTTTTAGCCCAGCCCTTTCCGTCGGCGGGAATGGCCGGTTTTCGAACTGGCTGAAAGGCCCACCACGCGCGGTCTCGTTTGGAAAAGTCGGCCGCAAAAATTGGGGTGGCCAAGAAGCAAAACAAAATGGCCCAGTGCGGTTTCATCGGGCTGAGACGATACCACACGGCCGACTATTCGCCAATAATTTTGACCAGTAACCGCTTGCGGCGTCGCCCGTCGAACTCGCCGTAAAAAATCTGCTCCCACGGGCCGAAATGCAGCCGCCCTTTGGTGATGGCCACCACCACTTCGCGGCCCATCACTTGGCGTTTGAGATGCGCGTCAGCGTTGTCCTCGCCGGTGTCGTTGTGGCGGTAGTGGTCCACTGGCTCATGCGGCGCGAGTTCCTCCAGCCATCGCTCGTAATCCGCGTGTAGTCCTGACTCGTCGTCATTAATAAAAACACTCGCCGTGATATGCATTGCGTTCACGAGGCAAAGCCCCTCCGCCACGCCGCTCTTTTGCACGAGAGTTTCCACTTGCGGAGTGATGTTAATAAACGCCCGCCGGGTCGGCACATCAAACCAAAGTTCTTCGGTGAGGGATTTCATTAGATGGCCGCTGCAATCGCATCGCCCATTTGGGTGGTGGTGGCTTTTTTGGCGTTGGTATCCTCGGCACTGAAGATGTCACCGGTGCGGTGGCCGGCGGCGATGGCGGTGGCCACGGCGAAGTCGATGGCGGCGGCGGCTTCGGTTTCGTTGAAGCTGTGGCGGAACATCATGGCGGCGGAAAGGATTTGGGCGATGGGGTTGGCGAGGTCTTGGCCGGCGATGTCGGGCGCAGTGCCGCCAGCGGGTTCGTAAAAGCCAAAGGTGCGTTCGCCGCTGGTTGTGCCGAGGCTGGCGCTGGGGAGCATTCCGAGGGAGCCAGCCAAGGCGGCGGCTTCGTCGCTGAGGATGTCGCCAAACATATTTTCGCAGAGCACGACGTCGAACTGAGTGGGGCGCAGCAGGAATTGCATTGCGGCGTTGTCCACGAACATATGCTCGAGGGTGACGTCCGGAAAATCGGCGGCGACCTTTGTGACCACCTCGCGCCAGAGCACGCCGTTTTCGAGCACGTTGGCTTTGTCAATGCTGGTCACGTGTTGGCGGCGGAGTTGGGCGGATTGAAACGCCACACGCGCGATGCGCTCAATTTCATTGGTGGTGTAAACCATCGTGTCGATGGCGCGTTGCTGGCCGTCATCGAGTGTTTCGGTGGTTTTGGGTTGGCCGAAATACATGCCGCCGGTTAGCTCGCGCACCACGAGCATATCGATGCCGGTGCCTTGGCGCTCAACTTTGAGTGGGCACGCGTGCGCCAGCTCAGTGGGCAAACGCACGGGGCGCAGATTGGCGAACAATCCGAACTCCTTTCGCAACGCCAACAGTGCGGCGCGTTCGGGGCGTTCTTCTTTGGGGATAGTGGGGTCGCGGTCAGGCAAGCCGACAGAGCCGAACAGGATCGAATCACTGTCACGGCACAGCGCGAGCGTTTCGTCGGGGAGCGCCTTGCCTGCGGCATCAATACCCGCCCAGCCCACGGGAGCCTCGGTGATCTCCAGTTGAAATCCAAATTTGCCTTCGGCGGTGCGCAGCACTTTCAGCGCCTCGCGCATCACCTCCGGTCCGATTCCATCGCCCGCCAACGCGGCAATCTTGTATGTTTGTTTACTCATTCGGTGGCGCAGCTTAGGCATCGTCCAGCGTGGGGTGAAGAAAATTGTGGCAAACCGACGGCAAAACCTTTCCGTAAAAACTCGTTGACCGCTCCCGCCTTGCGGGCCTACCTTTTCCCCGAACCCCTAACATTTAGAAAAACAGACTTATGAGTAAAATTGTTCCTCTTATTAGTTCCGGCACCAAAGGCCCGTTGGGCGTGCTGCATCTGCCGCGTTTGTGGCAAAAGGTGAGCCTCGAAGCGGCCGGCAAAATCGCAGATGGCTATCCCGGCATCGGCGCGGGCTACGACAGCATGGTAATCGCGGGCCTCGGCCTTGATGCCGAAGCGGTACGCAGCTACATCACCAACGAGAAACCGACGTACACGCAGTTCGAAGCGTGGATTTCGGCGCAGGACGGCGCGACGCTGGGCGACGACGCCATTGGCGCGTTGAATGATTCCATCGCCGGATACAACCACGACGCCGACACCAAGGCGGGCATCCTCGGCGCTTGCGGCCTGGAGTCCGGCGCGGATGATGCGATCAACCTGAACAACCTCGACGACTGGCAGGAATTCCACGCCGCCGAGATTGCTGGCTAAATCGGAATCACAGAATCACGACGGCGTCCGGAAACGGGCGTCGTTTTTTTGTGAACCGCCAAGGCGTAAAGCCGACAAGAAAACCATTTTTAGAAACTTGGCGTCTTTACGCCTCGACGGTTCAATGAACTTTTTTCAACGCGCGCCCTAGCCGTGCAATTCCCTCTTTGATGTTGGGGATGCTACCGCTGCCGAAGCTGAGGCGCATTTCACGGTTGGGTTTGCGGCGGGTGGGGTCGTCGGCGTAGCAGAGGTTGCCGGGAACATAAATCATCTTTTGCTTTAACGCGGCGGCGAAGAGTTTGCTTTTGAGGTCGGTCTTCACGCGTGCGGGCATGCGGGCCCAGACGTATAGGCCCCCTTTGGGTTCGGTCCATTTTACATCCGCCGGCAGATGCTCGCGGCAGGCGCGGACCATAGCGGCGGCTTTTTTGGCGTAGCGTTTGCGCAGGGATTGCACGTGGGTTTCGTACGTGCCGGTGCTGAGCGCGCGTGAGATGAGTTGCTGCAAAAAATTGGTGGTGCCGAAATCGTGATTGCCCTTCACGCGCAAGGCCGCCGTGAGCAATGGCGCGGGCAACAATCCGTAGCCGACGCGCACGCCGGTGGCATAAGGTTTGCTGTAAGTGCTGGTGTAAATGACGCGGTCGCCGGCGGGATTCATTGTGAGCGAGCTGGGGATGTCTTCACCGGCAAAACGCAGCTCGCGATAGGCGGCGTCTTCCAGCAAATAAATCGGATGACCGGCGGCGGCTTCATAGCGGCGCAGCAGCTTGAGCGCGGCGGCTTTCTTGGCGGCAGCAGTGGTGGTGCCGGTGGGGTTGCAGTGATAGGTTACGAGATATAATGCCTTGAGCCGGGGCAGTTCGCCGGCTTTTTTCAGGCCCTCCAGCGTGGCTTCGAGGTGCGCGAGGTCGATGCCGTCCGCCTCCATCCGAATGCCGCGCCCGCGAATGCCGTGGCTTTGCATAATGCCGAGGTACACAAAATATGAGGGATCTTCGACGAGCACGATGTCGTCCGTGTCAAAAAGTATTTCCGTGAGGATATAAAGAAACTGTTGCGAGCCGTGGGTAATCATCATGCGGCTCGGCGAGTACGCCTTGGCCTTCGGCGATTGGCCGTCCAACTGTGCGAGCCGCCGAGCCGTGAGCGCGCGTAGCGTTTCATCGCCGGCAGTGGTGCCGTACTGCAACGGCGGCTGGCCGGTCTTCCCCGTGCGAAGCATATCCGCCATAATGTCGCGCGTAATCTCGACCGGCAGCGATGGGTTGTCGGTGAACCCCGCTGCCAACGAGATAAGCCCCGGTCGCACCAAAGCCTCCCGCATCAGCCAAGTAATCGGCGGCTCCGCGGTGCGCTGGCCCAGTTGTGATAGCGCGCTCCCTTTCATTCGCGCGTCGAGGATGGGGTAAAGGCAAATTTTGAGCGAGGGAAATCCAAGACATCCTCGACGCCTTCTGATCGGGGGCGTAGGTTGGGCGCGTGCCTGTTTTGCCTTTGACGATTGCTGACCGTGAATTTTCCTCGCGCTTGATATTGGGGACGGGGAAGTTTGCGTCGCCGGAATTGATGCGCGCGGCGTTGGAGGCGAGTGGGGCCGAGATGGTGACGGTCGCTCTGCGGCGGGCGGACTTGAGCGGTGAGAATGACCCCTTTGCCAATATTCTGGAATTCATTGACCCCGAAAAATTTTTACTATTGCCCAATACCAGCGGCGCGATGAATGCCGATGAGGCGGTGCGGCTGGCGCGATTGGCGGCGGCGGCGGGTTTGCCGAAGTGGGTGAAGCTGGAGATTCATCCCGACCCGCGCTATCTACTGCCCGACCCAGTGGAAACGCTGGCGGCAGCGGAGCAACTCGTGCGCGAAGGGTTCACGGTGCTGCCGTACATCAATGCCGACCCCGTCATCGCCAAGCGTTTGCAGGAAGTCGGCTGCGCCACGGTGATGCCGCTCGGCGCGCCCATCGGCAGTAATGGCGGCGTGCAAACGCGCGACCAAATCCGCATCATTCTCGACCAAGCCACCGTGCCGGTGGTTGTCGACGCCGGTCTTGGCGCGCCCAGCCACGCTGCCGAGGCGATGGAACTCGGTGCGGACGCCGTGCTCGTCAACACCGCCATCGCCGTAAACGACGATCCCTGCCGAATGGCCCGTGCTTTTGCTAAAGCCACCGAAGCAGGCCGAATGGCCTACGAAATAGGCCTCGGCGAAACCAGCGAATCGGCCAACGCAACAAGCCCGTTGACGGGGTTTTTGGACCCTGAGAAATCCTGTAATTTATAAAATGCCAAACAGGGCACAGAGTGGTGTTGACCTTCGGCGGAGTTTTGACGATTTATCAGCGGGTCAGTTTGTGATTTTTGAAGTGCAATGAGTGTAACCGTAAAACGCGTGAAGGGCTTGCTGCAAGCGGCGACGAAGAGTCGGGTGCTGGTGGTGGGCGATGTAATGCTGGATCAGTTTCTGTGGGGGCGCGTGAAGCGCATCTCGCCGGAAGCGCCGGTGCCGGTGGTGGAGTTTCAAAGCGAAACGTACATGCCTGGCGGCGCGGCGAACGTGGCGCGCAACCTCACGGCGCTCGGTGCGGACGTGGGATTGTACGGATTGGTGGGCAAAGATGACGGCGCCAAAATGCTCAAGCAATTGCTGAAGGAAGACAGCGTGGACAGCAGCGGCTTGATTGCCTCCGCCGCACGGATGACGACGCGAAAGACGCGCGTGATCGCGCATCAACAACAAATGCTGCGCGTGGATCGCGAAACGAATGACGCCGCCGAACCGCGCGTGACCAAGCGCTTGCTAGGCGCGATTGAAGCCGAGCTGGATACCACGAACGCGGTGATCATTTGCGATTACAGCAAAGGCGCAGTGACACAGGAACTCCTCGATGGCCTCCGCACGCTGTGCAAGCCGCGCGGCATTTGGCTGAGCTTCGATCCTAAGCCGGCACACCAACTCGACCTAGCTGCGATGTCGCTAATCACTCCCAATCGTGGCGAGCTTTTTGCGCTGGCTGGATTGCCCGATGAAGCTACCGAGGCCAGCCTCAATGCAGCGGTCGCCGCCGTGCAGGAAAAATTTGAACCGGCTATAATGCTCGTCACCCTCAGCGAACACGGGATGTTGCTCTGCCCACGCGGCGAAAAGCCCACACTCATCCCCACCGTGGCACAGGAAATTTATGACGTCTCCGGCGCGGGCGACACGGTCATCGCCAGCTTCACCCTCGCCATCGCCGCCGGGGCATCGCCAGCCGAAGCGGCAGTGTTCTCCAACCACGCCGCCGGAGTGGTCGTCGGCAAGATGGGCACGGCGGTTGTCACGCCACGGGAATTGAGCGGGAGCTTTTATGTTTAACCCACGCGCCATCGGCTGATGAAGCGCGCTGTTTTCCTCGACCGCGATGGCACGCTCAACATCGAGCGGCATTACCTCCACGACCCCGACCAACTGGAAATCATCCCCGGCACCGGCCCTGCGCTGCGGCGGCTGATGGATGCGGGCTTCGCGCTCTTCATCGTCACCAATCAATCTGGCATCGGTCGCGGCTATTACACGGAGGCGGATATGCACTCGGTGAACAAAAAAATGTCCGAGGTATTGGCCGCCGATGGCGTGCGGTTTGAGAAAATCTATTTCGCCCCCGAATCCCCTGAGGACGAAAGCCTCGGCCGGAAGCCGAGCCCCAAATTTTTGCAGGACGCCGCCGCCGAATTTGGTGTCGACCTCGCCCAAAGCTATATGGTCGGCGACAAAACCGCCGACCTCCAATGCGGCTGGAATGCCGGCGTTAAAAAAAGCATCCTCGTTCGCACCGGCTACGGCGCCGAACTGGAACAAGCCGACCCCATCACCGTGGCCCCCGCCGCCATTGTGGACGACATTGGTGCCGTGGCGGATTGGATTTTGAACGATCAATGAAAACCATCGGCATCATCCCCGCGCGGTACGCTTCGACTCGGTTTCCGGGCAAGCCGCTGCATCCGATTGCAGGCAAGCCACTGATTCAGCACGTGGTGGAGCGTTGCCGCGAGGCGTCGGCGTTGGCGGATGTGATTGTGGCCACGGACGATGAGCGCATCGCGAAGGTGGCGGCCGAATTTTGCACGGTGGAAATGACGTGCGGAGATCACTCCACTGGCACCGACCGCATTGCGGAAGTGGCCGCGCGGCTGGATTGCGGTGCGGTGGTGAACGTGCAGGGCGACGAACCGCTCATTGCGCCGGCGGTGATTGACGCCGTGGCCAGTGCGCTGGTGGATGCGGAAATGACCACCGCCGCCACCGCTGTGAACAACATTTCCGATTTGGAGGACTCTAACGCGGTGAAAGTCGTTGTCAGCGCCACCGGTCGCGCATTATATTTCTCGCGCCGGACGATTCCGTTCCTGCGCGATTTGTCCGAGGAAAGCCCCAGCCAGCAGTTGACGGCTTTTTCGTTTTTGAAACACTTGGGCATTTACGGTTACCGGCGTGAAACGCTCCAGCGATTGGTGGGCTTCGCGCCCTCGCCGCTGGAGCAAGCCGAGCGGCTGGAGCAACTGCGCGCGCTGGAAAACGACATTGCCATCGCTGTGTGCAAGGTGGATTATGACGCCATCGGCGTGGACGTGCCGGAGGATGTGCAGCGGGTTGAGGCATTATTAGCAAAACAGAACGAATGAAATTTATTTTTTTGACTGGTGGCGTGGTGAGTTCTCTAGGTAAAGGGCTCACCGCCGCGTCGCTCGGCACGCTGCTCGAGAGCCGCGGACTCAAGGTCGCGTTGCAAAAGTTTGACCCTTATCTCAATGTCGATCCCGGCACAATGAGTCCGTTCCAGCACGGCGAGGTTTACGTGCTCGATGACGGCGCGGAGACGGATCTGGATCTTGGCCATTACGAGCGGTTTACTAATTCCGAACTCACGCAATTTAATAACCTCACCAGCGGGCGCGTGTACCAAACGGTTTTGGAAAAAGAACGGCGGGGCGATTATCTCGGCAAGACCGTGCAGGTGATTCCGCACGTGACCGATGAAATCAAAAACCGTGTGCACGCCGTGGCCGAAAAAAGCGGCGCGGACGTTATTATCACCGAAATTGGCGGCACCACCGGCGACATCGAAGGCTTGCCGTTCCTCGAAGCCATCCGCGAATTTGCGCTGGAGAATGGCCGTGGCAACACAATTTTTGTGCACGTCACCTACGTGCCTTTCATCAAGGCCGCCGGTGAATTGAAGACCAAGCCCACCCAGCAATCAGTCGCCAAGCTGCGCGAGATTGGCATCTTGCCGGACATCCTCGTGTGCCGCACCGAGAAGCCGCTCAACGACGAACTGCGCCAAAAAATTTCCCTTTTCTGCAACGTGCCCGTCGAGGCCGTGATTGAAGAAATTGATGTCGAACATTCCATTTACGAAGTGCCGCTGATGTTGCAGCACGAAAAAATGGACGAACTCGTCTGCAAATATTTGGGCATCGAAACCCCGCTCGCGGATATGAGCCTATGGGAATCGGTCATCAACCGCATCATCAAGCCGAAACACAAAGTTAAAATCGGCGTCATCGGCAAGTACATCGATTTGCAGGACGCGTATAAAAGCGTGTACGAAGCCGTCACCCACGCCGGCGGCGAGAATGATTGTGCGGTGGAAATCGTGCGTGTGGATTCCGAGGACATTGAAAAGAACGGCGGTCTGTCGCATCTCGAGGGGCTCTCCGGCGTGCTCGTCCCCGGCGGCTTTGGCGAACGCGGCGTGGAAGGCAAAGTGTTGGCCGCCAAGTACGCCCGCGAAAACAATGTCCCCTACCTTGGCCTCTGCCTCGGAATGCAAATCGCCTGCATTGAGTTTGCTCGTAACGCATTAGGATTGGAGGGCGCGCACTCCGCGGAGTTCGATCCAAAAACGCCGCACCCCATCATCGCTCTGCTCGACGAGCAGCAAAACGTGACCGAAATGGGCGGCACCATGCGCCTCGGCGCGCAAGCGTGCAAATTGTCGCCCGAAAGCAAAGCCGCCGAACTTTACGGCACCGAGGACATCAGCGAACGCCATCGCCACCGCTACGAATTCAACAACGCCTACCGCGAACAGTTCGAGGCCAAAGATTTCGTCTTCAGCGGCACATCGCCCGACGGCAACCTCGTGGAACTCATTGAGTTGAAAGACCACCCCTATTTCATAGCCACGCAAGCCCACCCCGAGTTCCGCAGCAAACCCGTCCAAGCCCACCCCCTCTTCGCCGGCTTCATCAAAGCCGCCCACGAACACGCCAACGGCAACTAGCCGTGACCTACCAAGAGGCCATCGATTGGCTGTACGAGCTACGGCTGCTCGGCTCCAAACTGGGGTTGGAAAACCCGCGCCAACTCGCTGCGCTCGCGGGCAATCCGCATCAATCGCTAAAATTCATTCACGTCGCCGGCACCAACGGCAAAGGCTCTGTGTGTGCGATGCTCGAAAGCATCTATCGCGCGGCGGGATACAAAACCGGCCTGTACACCTCGCCGCACCTCGTCAGCTTTCGCGAACGCATTCAGGTGAACCGCGAGCTCATCGCCGAGATGGAAGTTGTGCGTCTCACTGAATGTATGCAGGCATTGCTCCGGAAATTCCCCGCCGAGCAACCGCCCACCTTTTTTGAAGTCATCACCGTGATGGCCCTCGAACATTTTGCGCGCGCACGATGCGACATCGTCCTACTCGAAACCGGTCTCGGCGGTAGGCTCGATGCCACCAACATCGTCACCCCCATCGCCACCGTCATCACCCCCATCGCGTTTGACCACCAACAATATCTCGGCGAAACCCTCGCCCAAATCGCCACCGAAAAATCCGGCATCCTCAAGCAAGGCATCCCCGCACTCAGTGCGCCACAACTGCCAGAGGCGCGCGCCGTGCTCGAACAAACCGGCCCCATCACTTTCGTGGAAGGCGAACACGACACTGCCCTCACTGGAAAACACCAACGCCAAAATGCCGCCCTTGCTACGGCAACCGTGGGAGCTTTGCAAAACACTTTGCCGATAAAAAATGGAACCACCGAAACCGGACTAGCCAATGTTCGCTGGCCCGCCCGCGGGCAAGTGTTCAAACACAATGGGCGTAAGCTGTTACTCGATGCCGTCCACAACCCCGCCAGCGCCGAGACGTTGCGTGATGTGTTGGCCGAGCTGCATCCGGGGCAGCGGCCCACGTTGATGCTGGGCGTGTTGGCCGATAAAAACTGGGAACAGATGGTCGGCATTCTCGCGCCCGTGGCGGCGCGCGTTGTTTGTGTTCCCGTCAGTAGCGAACGAACTTTGCCTGCGGACGAACTGGCTAATGCTTGCCGACCGCAAAACGATTGCGAAGTAGTCGTCGCCGAATCTTTGGAAGAAGGTCTTGCTGCTGTTGCAAAGGATGACTTCGTCGTCATCACCGGCTCAATTTATTTGCTGGGCGAGGCGATGGAAATGCTGGGGCTCGCCGAGGCGGTGGATGAACCCAATTTGAATGAATGGAAAATGTCGCGGCCATAACTTTTGATGTCGGCGGCACGCTCATCGAGCCTTGGCCTTCGGTGGGGCACGCCTACGCCGAAGTGGCCGCGCGCCATGGCGTGCATGCCGCGCCGGAAGAAATCACCCATCGCTTTGTTGAGGCATGGCGTCAGCGCGGTGAATTCGAATACACCAAAGCCGGCTGGGCTATTTTGGTGGATGCGACATTTGCCGGCCTCACGACTATTTTGCCGAGCCAAAGTTTTTTTGATGAACTTTATTATGACTTCGGCACGCCCAAGCCGTGGCGTATTTTTGATGACGTACTGCCGACGATTACCGCATTGCGCGAACAGGGCACGCGGCTGGCGGTGATATCAAATTGGGACGACCGCTTGTGTCCGTTGCTGGAAACGCTGGAACTCGCACGCGAGTTTGAAGTCATTCTAGTTTCTGCCGAGGTGGGGCACACCAAGCCCGCGCCGGAAATTTTCCAAGCCGCCGCCGAGGCGTTACGACTTCCGTCCTCAGAAATTCTGCACGTGGGCGACAGCGAAAATGAGGACCACCACGGCGCGCAAGCGGCGGGATTCCAATCCCGCTGGCTCTGCCGCGATAGCGCCGAACCCATCGGTCACAGCATTCCTTCGCTGATGGACTTGCTTTAATTAAGCGCCATAACGGCACATAACAATATGTGTCAAAATAGCTCTAATTCACATGATATTAACATTATTAGCACCGTAATAATTGCATTTTATCCCTGTAATGCGAGATTTTTTGTTTTGAGGCGGGTGGCACGGTTCTTGTTGTTAACAGGTGAAAGATTGAGTTTAAACCGGTCGAAAAGTCAATGGGTGGGGCTTTGCGGCTAATTTTTAACACCGCCTGAAAGGAACTAAAATGAATACATTAAGCATCTGGAACCCCATCCACGAGATGGACGAGTTGTTTCACAATCGGCTGGCATCGGTGCTGGGCGGCGAGGGTTTGCAATCGGCGGCGTGGTCGCCGGTGGTGGACATCGAGGAATCGGCCGAAGCATACACCATCCGCGCCGAACTGCCGGGGTTGAGCAAAGAGAAAGTGAAAGTGACGGTGGAGAATGGGGCGCTGACGCTTTCGGGTGAGCGCGACTTGGAGCGCCGCGTGGAAACCAAAACCTTCCATCGGGTGGAACGCTCGCACGGCACGTTCACTCGCAGCTTCACGCTGCCTGACGATGTGGACCCGGAAAGCGTAGCGGCCAACTTTAAGGACGGGCTGCTGGAAATCCAAATCACCAAGCGCGAAGAGGCATTACCGAAATCGATTGAAGTACGCGTGGAGTAAAAGTGCTGCCGGCAAGATGCCGGTAGCACATTGGAGCTCCGCAATTCCATTGACGGCGGGCGGGGTCTGTACGATACCTTTGTGCAGCTGATGGATTTCATCACGGGCATTTTCAAAACGTCGCTGGGGCGTAAGTATCTTATGGCCATTACGGGCGCGGGTCTGTTTGGGTTTGTGGTGATGCATATGCTGGGCAACTTGCTGGTTTTCGCGGGGCCGGCGGCGATCAATGAATACGCCGCCAAGCTGCATGCACTGGGGCCGTTGCTTTGGGTGGCACGGATTGGGTTGCTGGGAATGGTGGGTTTGCATATTTGGTCGGCCATTAAATTGACTTCGGAAAATCGTGAGGCACGCACGGTGGAATACGATGCGGCGGTGGAGCCGGTGGATGCGCATCGGCGTGGTGATATTGTGGCGAAGTTTGCCGCGCGCACGATGATTTTCAGTGGGCTGATTATTGCGGCGTTTGCATT
>JAPKEI010000336.1 GCA_028872685.1 Verrucomicrobiota bacterium
GCGGTATGGGCGGTATGAATCAAATGGGCGGTATGGGCGGTATGAATCAAATGGGCGGTATGGGCGGTATGAATCAAATGGGTGGAATGGGCGGCATGGGTATGGGTGGAATGGGCGGCATGGGTATGGGTGGTCAGATGGGCGGCGGCTTCGGCGGTCAGATGGGCGGTATGGGTGGAATGCAGAGGCGTTCGATGCGGGTTGGATACACCCCGCGCTCTGGTATGAGCATCACTTCGACGGCCCAACCAGCGGCAATGCGCCGCGCACCAACTCTCGGCGAATTAAGGCGTGCGCTTCGCCTGTACAAGCGGAGAAACTGATCAGGACAAAGAGCTTTTATAAAACCCGCCTAACCGGCGGGTTTTTTTAGTGCCGGCGAAGTTTGAGACGATGCTCTTTGCGCTGGGTTTGGCCAAAATCCAGCGGAGGAAGTTCAGTGAGAGTCGGGCTTTCGGTTTCATCAAGCATCTGGCGAGCTTGCGCTTGCAAGTCTGTCCAGCGTGGCCAATCGAGCACGGGGGAATGGGTGATGCGACGCAGCAAGCTGCGCCACTCGATGATGATGCGGTCGATGTCGCCTTCCTCGGCCACCTCGCGTATCCAATATTGTTTGCGCGCGGGATTGCGATGAATGTCCGCCACCACGAGGTCCGCGCCGTAGCCGTATTCCGGCGGCGCACCGCGGTCGAGGTAGCCCAACACGCTGGTCATCCCATAAGTTTTGCGACACGCCAACGCGAGATGCCCATCCCAGCGATCGGCATCGCCGTGAAAGCGAAAGCCGCCGCGCAGGTTGGCGATGTCATAAATAAATTCTTCGACGGGATACTTTTCATCCTCCATCGCGGCGGCAATGCCAAGCCCATCGCCGCCGGTGAAAAAGCTGACGATACGCCCGCGGCGCGTCGGTGCGCCGTTGGGTTCCATTAAACCTAACCGTTGCCAGTGATGCACAACGCCGTGGACGCGCGGCAGCCGGCGGCACATCGGCACAAGCTCACAAGCGGCGCAATCGCCAGGCAAGCCTTCACGGGTGGACGGTTTCCAGAGGGCGACGCCGTGGCGATCGATGGGTACGATTTGCGTTTCTTCCGCGAGGCTGAAGTGCGCGGAAATTTTCATCTGTAGATTTCGGTATTCAAGAATGGGCGTGCCGCGCTCGGCCATTTTATGCTGCAACTTCGGGCCAAACTGGGTTTCCCACAAACTACGCGTCATCGATTTGCCGCGCCAATTAAGCACCCGTCGCACCCAACGCACTGGCAGCAACTTTCCCTTTGCGTTCTTTTCCGCCACGGTGGCAATGCGACCATATTCCGGCTCGGACGCGTTGGGGTCCAGCACCGTGAGCACGCCGGGGCCTTGTTTTCCGAGTGCCTCAGGCATGGTGAGCAAGGGACGCAACGTAGGCGCAGTGCCGGGGGATGCTTCGTCGTCCAATACTTTGATTTCGCCCAAGGGAGTGGCTTCGCGTTTGGGGTTGCGTTCCCATTCGCCTTGGCTGTTTAAAATTTCTTTTTCTTTATGCCGCACGTGGCGAGCGCGCGCAGCATCGGTGGGCAAACCGCAGGGGGTGTCGGGATGTTCGAGCGCGCTTTCCACGCCGAGCGTGATGGGGCGTGTGGTGAAGAGTCGGCTTTGCACGCGCATTGCTTCGGCGAAAGGTTCGCGTTCGTCCTCCACCGCCGCGTGCATAATGCCGAGTAGCGCGCCCCAATCAACGAGCCCGCTGCGGGCGAGTTGGCAAGGGAACCCATCGCGAATGCGAACGTCGTTGGCACCAACGAGCACGTAGCCCACTTCATCGAGCCCACGCCGGCCGGCCCGGCCGAACATTTGGAGGATTTCATCGCCGCGCAGCGCGTGCTCCACGCCAGCGCGTTTGTATGAACCGGCGGAAAGGGCCACGCTGCGCAGGGAAAAATTAATGCCGGCGGCGAGGCCCATCGTGGCGACGAGCACGCGGAGTTGGCCGGCCTTGGTGAGTGGCTCGATGACGCCCGCGCGCGCGGCGTAGCTGAGGCCGCTGTGGTGATAGGCCACGCGGGTTTGAAGCATCTTGGCAAGGTGATCGCCAACGAGATGTTTTTGATTGGCGGAAAGTTTAAGTGGATCAGGATTGGGTAGTTGCTGGGCGATCTGGCGCGCGAGTTTTTCGGTGTTGGCCCGCCGCGGCGCGAAAATTAAAATGGGCCCAAGATCATCAGCCAACGCTTTGGCCACGAACTTGGGCCAGTAGCCGCGGATTTCGCGCGGCAGTTTATAGCTCAAGTTGGCGGGAAACGTTTCCTCCAAGGGCACGGGGCGCACGGTGTGTTTCACGGTGACGGCATCACGGCCAAGGCGGCGCAGCCATTTTACCACGTGATCGGGATTGGCGACGCTCCCGCTGAGCAAGAGCAACTGCGTCTTTGGCGGCGCGAGGGCGAGGGCGAGTTCGTAATTGAGGCCGCGATCACGATCGCCGATGAGTTGGTATTCATCAACGATGAGGAGGTCCGGTCCGTCGCCGTGGATGAGGCGGCTCTTTTGGGTTTCGAGCGTGGCCACAAGAATGGGGGCGTCGAGATTTTCTGAAAGATCGCCGGTTGAAATGCCAACCGGCCAGCCGCGCGCGCGCCATTCGGCGAGCTTATCATTGGCCAAGGCGCGAGTGGGCACGGTGTAAACCGCTTTGCCTCGCGGCTTGCCGAGGTTGGCCCACAGCTCGAAAATGAGCGTCTTGCCCGCACCAGTTGGGGCGTGGACGACCACATCCTTGCCCTCGCGTAGTGCGCCCACGGCTTGTTGCTGCCAAAGATCGGGGACGGTTACTTGATCAAGAACCGTGAACGGCTCGTCATCCTGTGAATGGTGCGGCACGACGCGAGCATGGGGGCGGCGAAATGCTTTGCCAAAACAAACTTGTTTACTGGAAGCAAACTTGTTTATGGAAACAAATCTTGTTTACCGACTGTCGAGGTGATTAGGATGCCGCGCGTGCCGGAGTGGCGGAATTGGTAGACGCGGCGGATTCAAAAT
>JAPKEI010000337.1 GCA_028872685.1 Verrucomicrobiota bacterium
CGGCGGCGATGACCTCCGGGTGGCTCGCGAGGCCGAGGTAATTATTGGCGCACATGTTCAGCACCGGCGCATCGCGCCCCACACCCACACGCGCGGCTTGCGGCGTGTCGATGACGCGCTCGCCTTTGTACAAACCGGCCGCTCGGATTTCGTCCAGCTCGGATTGCAACTGCGTCTTTAGGTTGCCGTACATTCTACCATTCCAAAATCACTTTGCCGCTTTCGCCGCTCAATCCAATTTTGAAGCCTTCCTCAAAATCGGTGTACTTAAACCGATGCGTAATCACCGGCGCGATGTCGAGGCCGCTTTGGAGCATCACGGTCATCTTATACCACGTCTCGTACATCTCGCGTCCGTAGATGCCCTTGATGGTCAGCATATTAAAAACCACCTTGTTCCAATCGATGGCCATTTCCTTTTCCGGAATACCGAGCATCGCGATCTTGCCGCCGTGGCACATATTGGCGAGCATATCGTTGAACGCGCTCGGGTTGCCGCTCATCTCGAGGCCCACGTCGAAGCCTTCGTCCATGCCCAGCTCGGCCTGCACGTCGGCGAGTTTTTCGCTGGCCACATTCACCGCGCGCGTCACGTTCATTTTCTTGGCCAACTCAAGCCGATACGGATTCACGTCCGTGATAACCACGTGCCGCGCGCCGGCGTGCCGCACGATGGCCGCGCACATAATGCCAATCGGCCCCGCGCCGGTTATCAAAACATCCTCGCCCAACACATCAAAACTCAGCGCCGAGTGCACCGCATTGCCGTAGGGGTCGAAGATGGCCGCCACCTCGCGGTTGATGCCCGGCTCATGCACCCACACATTGGTTTGCGGCAGCGAAATCAATTCCGCAAACGCCCCCGGCCGCGTGACGCCGATGCCCGCCGTGTCATTGCACAAATGCCGCCGCCCCGCCATGCAGTTGCGGCAATGCCCGCACACCACGTGGCCCTCGCCACTGACGATTTCGCCCACACTGAAATCCTTCACATCCCTGCCGATCTCCACAATCTCGCCCACAAACTCGTGCCCCACCACCAGCGGCACCGGCACCGTTTTGCGGGCCCAATCGTCCCACTTATAAATGTGCAGGTCCGTGCCGCAAATGCCCGTGCGATCCACCTTGATGAGCACATCCCGGGCGGCCACCGTGGGTTCCGGCACATCCTCAAGCCACAATCCGGGGCCGTCCTCGCGTTTTACCAATGCTTGCATGCGCGTACTGTAGCGGGAGCATCCCGCGTTTGAACCCCTGCGTCACGTCCTAATATTCAACTCTCCCCATGGTCATCTCATTCCAGTCGAAGTTGGGGATTATCAGCCCGCAGGCTCATCACCAGGAGAATGGCGGGCACAACGGCAGAGAGAATGAGAATCAACTCGTAACTTTTTGTCACACCGAAGCACCAGCCAAAGCTGAGCGGCCCGAGGCCACTGAAGACAACCGTCCAAGCCATATTCATTCCACTGATAGCGCCTAAGTGGAGGCGTCCAAAAAAACGCGGGAAGACAATCCCGGAGAGACTGACAAACCCCCCGCTGGCTATGCCGCTGCCGAGGGTGTAAGCAACCAACCCGGCAGGGCGATCCAAAAACAGCAGGCCCATGGGAGCCAACATGGACCCAAGATTCATTACCAACAGCAGCCACTTCAACCGCAATTGCGAGTTGATAGCCCCAAAAAGGAGGTTGGTGGTGACACTGACAGCCGCGATGGGGATAAAGAGCTGGAGAATCTCCGGCCGCGCCAAACCCATCTCCGTGCCCAGGGAAATGATGTGAAAGGTGACCGCAGTTCCATAAAATCCGACGTGACAAAATGTGAGATTAAAAATCCAGAACGAGTAAGTGCGCACGGCCTCGTCGCGCGTGAACTCGCGGTGAATCTGCATATCGGGGTTCGGGTTAATACTATCGCCAATGAGGCCGCCATCCATTCGCAAGCCGGCTTCCTCAGGCGTGTCACGAAAAAGCAGCCACGCGAGCGGTGCCATCACAACAATACAGGCCACCCCCATCAACAGCCATGCCCCCTCGGTGGTAAAACGTTTCTGGAGCGCGTCGAGCACGGTCGGCGCAATGGAGTAGCCGAAGGCGACCAGCACGCCACTTATGGCGGTGGCCAAACCGCGCCTATGATCGAACCATTTGCCAATGGCGTTACGGCAGACCAGTGAGAGCACCCCTTGCCCCGCGGCGCGCACCATGTAAAAACCGAAGGCAATCGCCGCGAACACCGCCGCCACGCGCGCGGCAGACGGAAGACTGGCGGCAAGTGCCCGAGCAAAGTGCGTCGTGGCGGCGAGATAAAACAGGGTCAACCCCAGCGCGACGGCAGCAGCCACGCCCATACGACGTTCGCCCATACGATCGAGCGCGCGTCCCAGTCGAGGCAACGTCAATCCGCTGGCCACGGTTCCCACGCAGTACGCAAGGCTGAGCTGCACACGCGTAAGCCCAAGCTTTTCCATCAACACCTCGGTGAAGACGCTGAAGCCCATTGTCTGTCCCGGGATGCTGAAGAGCGCACCCAACGTAGCCACAAACACGATGACCCATCCGTAAAAAAACGGGCACGCCGCCGGCGAGAACGGCACGCGCGCATCCCAGATGCTGCGCGGGCGCGGCGGCGTTTTATTCTGGTCATCGATTTCCGGCACGAAGGCGAAAGCACTGCACGACACGCACGCCCATGCAAGCCCGATGATGCCCCTACTTGCCAATCCGCCCACGCGCGTTACCATCGGCCCATGCAACGCTTAACGCTCCTCGCGGCCCTGGTGGCCTTGTCCTTAAACGCAACGCCCGCGCCACAAGCGCCCGCGCAAGCGCTCAAGGCGTTTCAAATTGAAAAGGGCGTGCGGGTGGAATTGGCGGCGGCGGAACCGCAGGTAAAGGATCCGGTGGCGATGTGTTTTGACGACGCGGGGCGGATGTTTGTGGTAGAAGGGCGCGGGTATCCGTTTCTGCCGGCGAAGGATGGCAAAGGGAAAACGCCGC
>JAPKEI010000338.1 GCA_028872685.1 Verrucomicrobiota bacterium
CCGAGGTTAACGCGCTCCGATAATTGTCGTGCTGAAAAACCGGCCAATCCTCCCCTTTTATGCTTGGCTGTAACAGGGCACTTAATCCAAATATCGGAACCAACAACCAGGATGGAGCCATCCGGCAGAAATTATTCAATGAAATGAGCATGCTACTCAGGGGACAGTAGCCCATTGCTTTTTTCTGTCCACACTATTGCGGATCATCCACGCGGCTTGAGCCTTTTTTGATTGCGGACAAGCTTTCTGAAATGCAGTATGACGGCACATATAACAAATCAATATTTTTTCATTTCACGATCTTGAACTGTCAAAAAATCACACCAATGACCACTCTCACAGCCAGTCGAGGCCGTCTCACATTTGTGGCGGCGGCACTCCTGTGCTCCCTGTTCGTCTCCTCGAATCCCGCCAGAGCGGATGCCGACGACGGCAAGCTGCGCGTTATGGTTTTTGGCGCGCACCCCGCCGACTGCGAACTCAAGGCCGGCGCGGTAGCCGCCATGTGGGCCAAACTGGGACATAAGGTCAAATTCGTCTCCACCGTCAACCCAGCCCAGCCGAACTCAAAAAACTATTCCCGTTCTTCGTGGAGAATTAGGCAATAGAGCCAAGCGTAGTGGAAAGACCGGTGAAGGATTGAAAGCTTAAGGGAAATGAAACCGAGGCCAAGCGCGGCGTTTACGCTCATCGAGTTACTGGTGGTGATCGCTATCATTGCTATCTTGGCCGCCCTCTTGCTACCCGCCTTGGCCAAGGCACAATATTCCGGCAAACGGATCGTTTGCATAAACAACATTAAGCAACAATACCTTTCGCAGGTGATGTACAGCGCCGACAACGGCGGAAGGTTCCCCAAGCGCGCCAGCCAGATTAGCCCGGATTATCATCGTTGGAATGGCAACAAGGTCAGTGTTGTCGATGTCATGCGCGGTTCGTATGTGCCCAACCGCTGGGTTTTAATCTGCCCCATCACGTCCAAGTCGTTTGGTGACAAGTGGCCAACCTATGCCCATCCTGCCGGAGGAGAATCCGGTGGATATGGGGGTTGGGACACGGGTATGAGCCTGAAGCCGCCGCGCCCTGCGGTTCATGTTTACGTGGCCTATATGTGGCTGGCCAACTTTCACATGCTTAAATATTTTAAAGGGGAGAGATCATGGCCAAAAAACGATTCCGAGTGCGACAGCAACCGGGCCTTCATCACTCACCGCATCAGCGACAGTACCGGAAGCAAGGTCTGGGATGTGGGGCATATGGGTGCATGGGATGCGGGAGGAAATGCCAGGCCTTTCTTCTCGTTTTCCCTTGCCCCGGATCAACCAGTCGGCATGGCCGATGGTAGCATTTTGGTTCATAACCGCTATCAGGTCAGGAAACGGGCATATGGCGCCCACGGGGGAAACACAACCTATTACTATTGATTTGCTTTGTTCCACATACACGGCGTCAAAACGCGCGTCGAATCTGAGGTGAACAAACAAGAGTAACTTTCATATATGGCTATACCAGAAAACTTGAACATCGCGCTGCTTGGTCTTGGCCGGGCGGGGAAGTTTCACATCCAGAGCATCCAGTCGATACCGGGGATAAGCTTGCGGTGTGTGGTTGACGTGGACGAGTCCTTGGCCAGGCGCTTGGCCAAGGAATTACAGTGCGACTATTCCACCGACGCCGAGTGGCCGCTTGGTCAAGCGGATATCGATGCCGTGATTGTTGCGTCGCCGACACAGGAGCATTACGGGCAAATTATTACTGCGCTCGATGCCGGCAAGCCCGTCTTTACAGAGAAGCCGCTTGGCAGCACGCTGGAGGAAATCGACAACTGCTTCGGCTTGGCCAAGCGCAATGAGTTGCCGCTGCTCGTCGGCTTCAACCGCCGGTTTGACCCGTCCTTCTCCAGCCTCGCCCGAGGTGTGAAAGAAGGGCAGGTCGGTGTGCTGCAGATGCTGCGCGTCACCTCTCGCGACTCACCACTGCCAACCATGGATTACATCAGGACGTCACATGGCATCTTTCACGACTGCATTGTGCACGACTTCGACATGCTGCGTTTCATTACGGGCGAGGACCCGGTGGAGATCTACTCGGTTGGCAGCAGTTTTGTGGAGGAGATCAGCGCACTGGGGGATCTGGACAATGTTCTCGTCGCACTCAGGTACGACGGCGGAATGATCGCCAGTATCGACGTGAATCGGTTTGCGTCCTACGGCTACGACCAGCGGATCGAGGTGTTTGGCAGCAGGGGCATGCTGCAGGCAGAGAACCGGTCGCCCGTATCCACGGTGTTATCCAGCGTCGATGGGTTGTTGAGGCCGACGATTGAGCATTCGTTCCCGACCCGCTACCGGGAAGCGTATCGGCAGGAGTTGGTGGTCTTCAGCGATTGTTTGCGTGAGGGGACTCCCTTGCCTGTGAGTCACGAGGATGTACGGATGAGTTTCATCCTCTCGGAGTTGGGCGAACAGTCCCACCGTGAAGCCAGGCCGCTTCGCGTGACTGATCATCCTGCGCTGAAGCATTCGCCAAGGGAAGATTCTAAAATATGAAATATCTTCTCCTCGCAACAACCGCAACTGTGCTGTTGAGTATCACGGTCTCTGCCGCCAAGGTTAAAGACACCAAGTTCAAGTATGGTCGTGGTTTTTTTGATGCGCCATTTGATGAAGTAATCACTACTGAAACATCCGGGGCAACAATTATCTATACTCTCGACGGAAGTGATCCCCGTCATTCGAAAAATACAGTTAGTGGCACGAGTCCGCTCACGGTGGCCATCGACCCGGGCAGCATCACTAAACGCCCTAAAACCCCGGGCGTGATCATGCGCGCCTATGCCAAAAAAGTGGGAATGGACGAGACCAATATGGATACCCAGACCTATATTTTTGTTGATAGTGTCAAGCGTCAAGGTTCAGCGAGCCCGGGTGGCGGCTGGCCCGTTGACGCCAGGGTGAATCGGCAGGTAATGATCTATGGAATAAATCAGAGCGTGG
>JAPKEI010000022.1 GCA_028872685.1 Verrucomicrobiota bacterium
CGAGCCGAGATGGCCTCCGGCGACTGCGCCGCCGCCAAGGCCGCGGCGTCTTTGATGAGAGTATCCAGCACTCCAAGATGCACGCGCGCCATGTCGCCCGCGCGGAGTTGACCGCCCGGGCTGTTGCCGATGAAGCCCTCGTTGCGATAGGCGATGCCCAGCGCTTTTTCCACAAATTCACGAGCCTCCGCCAGCTTGCCTTCGGACTGCCGATGGACGCCTATATAGTAGTTGGCAAAAAATTCGCGCTTGGCCCGCTCCGCGTCATCGGGCGTGCCTTGTTCCACCGCCAACCACACATCGGCCTCGGTGACTTTGCCCGCATAAAAATTGTAAAGCGCTTCCATCGGCACGCGCTTGTCTTCGCTCAACTTCACTTCCATCATCGAGTCGCGCGCTTTTCCCAATCCGTCCAAACGCGCCGTGCACATAAAATGCCACAACGCCACTTCGACGTCCTCGGTGTTCGCCGTCCAGTGCCATTCGAATTGACTGCGGCTTTCATTAAACTGGCCTTGCATCGCGTACGCCACACAGATTTGCCAATGCAACGATTCTTTGTCGGGCTTGAGTTTAAGGAACGTGTTCCAATCGGCCACCGCGTCATTCAGTCGACCGGCCTTGAAATGGCTGCAACCGCGCAGTTGATACACGTCAGCGAAAGTGGGGTCGTACGAAATGGCGATGGAATAATCCTTCACCGCGCGTTCATCGAGGCTGAAGATATCGAGCAACTGCGCGCGCTTGATGTAAGCAAAACGATTGGTCACATCCACGCCCACCGCGCGATCCACCAGCTCGAGCACGGCGTTGGTGTTGCCCGCTTGCAGGGCGTCGATGGCTTGCAGGAAAAACTCCTCCTGTTCCACCTTGGGAAATGCCACCGGCTTCTTGTCGCGCTGACCATTTTGGCGCGCTTGGAATTGCTGCGCCGCCACTCCTACCGTCAAGCACAGCCCGACCGCGCAAATTATTTTGGAATAACCTCCTCTCACCGCTGCGAATCTAGGCAGAAAACCCAAGCCGACCAAGGCCAAGCTATTCACAGCGGTGAATACTTTCCTCTACTTTTCCGCTTTCACTTTGGGGACGAGAATCTTGTTCAACTCCGCGTGCACCCGCGCCACGTCGCCCATATAGTCGTGGTTATCCGCCACCGCCGCAGCAAGGGCGATGTATTGGTCGCGCAGTTTCTCTTCCTCCGTGGCCTCGTACCACAGCCCGAGATAAAGATGCGCGTAAAACAACTGCCGCTCCAATCGCGCGCCCTTCACTCCGCCCGCGCGCGCCTTGTCCAAAACTTTCGCCGGCGTGCTCTTGCCGCCAAAGAGCGCCAGCACTTCCATCATCGGCACACGCCCATCGCCCACGATGGGAATCAACTTTGCCTTCGCCTCTTTAATCCCCTTCGCCCGCGCAAGACACAGGAAATGCCAAACCGCATTTTCCACGTCATTTCGGTTCACCGTTTGATGCCGTTCAAATTGCTCGTAGCCCTTCTTGAATTCGTTCGCGTAATAATACGAAATACCGCGCTGCCAATGATGGGGATCTTGTCGCGGATACGCCTTGATGAACACATCGAAGTCCGCAATTGATTCCTTGATTTTCCCCAGCTTGAAATACGCCTCACCACGTTCCTGATGCGTGTCAGCGACGCGCTCTTTATCCGGCTTCAACGCCAGCACCTTCGTGTACGCCGCTGCGGCCTTGGCGTGTTGGCGGAGTTTACTGTGCAATTGGCCTTTGAAATAATGGAGTCTCGAATTCCTTGGCTCGGCCGCCACCGCCTTCGCCGCAAGCTTGAGCGCCTCATCCGTTTTCCCTGCTCGAAATGCTTCCGCCGCTGCTTCCACAAACTTCAGCGCCGGCCCGTCTTTATCCGCCGCTTGCGCCCAGTTGAAATTCATATTCATCATCAGTGCCAAAGAAATCCAAATCCTCATGCGGCGAATCCTAACTACTTGCCCACCATCTGCAACAGCAATTCCCATAAACTCGTGACAATCCGACCGCGACAGCGTACCCCTTCGCGCCATGTTTGCCGCTTTGTTATGCACTGTGTTGTTTTCCGCCTCCGCCGTTTCGGCGAGGAAAACCACCGAGCATATCGGCGGCACCGAGGCCAATTTCACGCGCCTCATTTTTGCACCGCTGCTGATGCTGCTCGTCGCGCTAAGCTTCGGCCCCGCTCTCGCCGGCTATTGGCATCCCACCCTCTTTGGGCTGTTTTTCCTCAGCGGCGCGATTGGCTTTGGCGTGGGCGACATCGCATTGTTTCAAGCCTTCCCGTTAATTGGCTCGCGGCTTACTACGCTTATTGTCCATTGCGTGTCCGTGCCCGTGGCTGCCACTATCGAGTATCTATGGCTCGGCACCACAATGACGGCCGCGCAAATTGTCTGCGCCGTCATCATCCTTTCCGGCGTGGCTGTTGCCCTTGCCCCGCGTGAAAATTTGCACATCAAACGCCGCGACCTGTTCAAAGGCATCGGCTGGGGACTCATCGCCGCTGTCGGCCAAGGCTTTGGCGCTGGCGTGCTCAGTCGTTATATTTATAAATTGGCAATAGAAATGGATACCCTCCCGCTAGACGGCTTTCACGCGGGCATTACCGTAGCGGTGCAACGCATGCTTGGCGGCATGGCGTTTTCCGGCCTGTGCCTTCTGGCTTTCCGTGCTTGGCTCAAAAACCGGCCTGACTCAAAGAACATCGGCAATCTCACCCGGCGCGACAATCAATGGCGCCCCGCTCTGCCGTGGCTACTCGCCACCGGCCTCGCCGGGCCCGCGCTGGGGGTCACTTGCTACCAATGGGCGCTGCTCGATAACCCCACCGGCGTCGTACTCCCCATCATCGCTGCCACCCCCTTGGTCGTCATCCCCTTTGCCATTTTAATGAAAGAGGAAAAACCAAGCTGGCGCGCGCTGATCGGCGGGGTAATCGCGGTGGGCGGCGTGGTGGGAATGGTGATGATGACAAAGGCCCATTGACCAATTGACAACCGCCTCATTCCGGCCTATATTCCCCTCCGAATGAACCTGCAGACTCAATCCAAGTCTTCGCGTCGACGCCGCCGTTAAGGTTGCGTTGGATTCACCTACTCTTTCCCAATGCCCCCTCTTAAAAAGATGAAATCTTTTCATTCCATTGATGGTTCTATTGTTGCCCCGCGGGGTTTTCTCGCGGCGGGGCTATTCTGTGATGTCAAACGCCTCGGCACCGGCAAGGGTAGCAACAAAGGGCGCAAACGCGACCTCGCGGTCATCGTCTCCGAGGTGCCGGCCAAGGCGGCGGGAATGTTTACCACCAATCAAATTTGCGCCGCGCCGGTGAAACTTTGCGTGGACCACATCACCGATGGCAACGCTCAGGCGGTGGTCATCAACTCCGGCAACGCCAACGCCTGTACCGGCCCGCGCGGGCTCAAGGACGCACACGAAATGGCGGCGCTGCTCGCCGATGAACTTTTGCTGCAACCGACCGATGTGCTCGTGGGCTCCACGGGACGAATTGGCTTGCCGATGCCGATGCCAAATATCCGCACGGGCATTCGCGAGATTGTCAAAGAACTGGACAACGCCCCCTCCGCCGCGCATCACGCCGCCGAGGCGATTATGACCAGCGACACGCGCGCTAAAGAAATTGCAGTGGAATTCAAGCTCGGCGGCAAAACCGTCCGCATCGGCGGCATCGGCAAAGGCGCGGGAATGATCCAGCCGGGCATGAGCCCCACCGGCGCGCGCCCCGCCAGCGTGCCCCTCCACGCCACGATGCTCGCCTATCTCACCACCGATGCGAAGGTGGACGCCCGCACCTTGCGCACTTGCCTGCGCGAAGCAGTCGCGAACAGTTTCAACTGCATCACCGTCGACGGCGATATGAGCACCAATGACACCGTGCTCATCCTTGCCAACGGCCTCGCCGGAAACAAAAAACTCAGCGCGCGCGATTTGAAGATTTTCCAAGCCGCGCTCAATCACGTGTGCCTCGAGCTCGCCAAAATGATGGTGCGCGATGGTGAAGGCATCACGCGGATGGTCACCGTCCGCGTGAAAGGCGCGAAAACACAAAAGGACGCCGACGCTGCCGCGCGCGCTGTGGGAAATAGCGCCCTTGTGAAAACCAGTTGGCACGGTGGCGACCCCAACTGGGGCCGCATCATCGACGCCCTCGGCTACTCGCCCGCAAAGGTCATCGAAGAAAAAGTAGACATTGCTTACAGCGCACCCAGCGCAAAAAAGCTCGTCCACTCATTGAAGAAAGGCCGCCCCACGAAGGCGACCTTCAAAACCCTCTGCACCGCCGTCGCTCCCGCTGAGTTCGACCTGCACATCAACCTAAACCTCGGAAAGTCCGCCGCCGTGCTCTACGCTGCCGACCTCACCGAAGCCTACGTCGATTTCAACAAAGGCGACATTACCAACCCCGCATCACTCGGAGGCTAAATGCAGGAACTTATCACCAAAGCCAACACGTTGCTCGAGGCGCTGCCGTATATTCAGCGGTTTGCGGGTGCGACGTTTGTGGTGAAGTACGGCGGCAGTTTTATGGACAGCCCCGACGAGGCGGTGCGCACGGGCGTGGCTCGGGATGTGGTTTTTTTGGAGGCGGTGGAAATCAATCCGGTGGTCGTACACGGCGGTGGCAAACGCATCAACAAGGCGCTCGCAGCGGCCGGCGTGGAGTCGCGCTTTGTCAACGGACTGCGTTACACGGACGCGGCGACGGTCGAGATTGTTGACCGTGTACTTTCGACTGAAATCAATCCAGAGATTGTCGGCCTCATTAATTCGCTCGGCGGCGTGGCTAAAGGCATTGCCGGCACGGAAATTTTCTCCTGTAAAAAACACGCGCCTCACGAGTCCAAAGGCGAGGATTACGGCTATGTCGGCGAGGTCACCGGCGTGAACATCGCGCCGCTGGAGGAGTGCATCGCGCAAGGCATCACGCCGGTCATCTCCCCCACCGCGCGCGATGCGGACGGCCAGGTTTACAACTGCAACGCCGACGACGCCGCCGCCCAAGCCGCCATCGCACTCACCGCAAAGCGACTGGTGTTTATGAGCGATGTGCCCGGGCTATTGCGCGACCCTAAGGACGACGCCACCCTCATTTCGCATCTCGACATCGCCCAGGTCGACGAGCTGAAAAAAACCGGCGTCATCGCCAGCGGAATGATTCCAAAAGTTGACAGCGCCGTCACCGCCATCAACGCCGGCGTGGACAAAGTCGCCCTCGTTAACGGACAGATTCATCACGCAGTTTTACTGGAAATTTTCACCGACAAAGGGGTGGGAACGGAGATTGTGAAATGAGTTCAGAAAAAATCAAATCCCGCATCGACGCCCACGTCATCCCAACGTACGCACGCTTCCCCATCGCCCTCACCCACGGCGAGGGCTGCCACGTTTTTGATGCGGACGGCAAACGCTACCTCGACCTCGGCGCGGGCATTGCCACGGCGTGCCTCGGCCACGGGCATCCGGAAGTCGCGTCCGCGCTCGCCGAGCAAGCGGGCAAGCTCACGCACGTTTCCAATTTATATTATACCGAGCCGCAGGGATTGCTTGCCGAAAAACTCGTCGCGCTCGCGGGTGGCAACGGCAAAGTTTTTTTCTGCAACAGCGGCGCGGAAGCCAACGAGGCACTTTACAAACTCGCACGACTGCGCGGCGCGGACGATGGCCAATTTGAAATCCTCACCACGCTCGGCTCGTTCCACGGACGCACGCTCGCGGGCATCGCCGCCACGGGACAGCCGAAAGTGAAGGAAGGCTTCGCGCCCGCAGTAGAAGGCTTCCGCCACGTGCCCTACGGTGACCTCGAAGCGATGCGCGAGGCCATCTCGCCCGCCACCGGCGCCATTCTCGTGGAGCCCATCCAAGGCGAAAGCGGCGTCAACTGCGCCTCGCCTGATTATCTCCTCGGCCTGCGCGAGCTGTGCGACGAACGCAATTTGCTGCTGTTACTCGATGAAGTACAATGCGGCCATTTCCGCACGGGAAACTTTTTTGGCTGGCAAACCATTATGGCCGCACACGCGGAATTCGCGCCCGATGCCTGTTCGATGGGCAAGAGCATCGCCGCCGGTTTGCCGATGGGCGCCATCTGGGCCAGCGCGCCTTTGCAGGATTTGCTCGGCCCCGGCACGCACGGCACTACTTTTGGTGGCACGCCGTTGGTGAGCACAAGCGCGTTAAAAGCCATCGAGATTATCGAACGCGATGGCCTCGCGCAAAATGCCACCGAGATTGGGAACTATTTAGCCGAACAAATCGGCCAACTCATCGCCCACCATCCCAACGTGCTGCGCGAAGTACGCGGGCTCGGCTTGATGATTGGTGTGGAACTCACCGAAGGCGTCGCCGCCTTTGCCGAAAGCAAACGGCCCGCGTCCGTACAAATCGTCGAGCGACTGCATACCGCTGGACTGCTCACCATCCCCGCCGGCGCACGCGTCTTTCGCCTGTTGCCGCCGCTGAACATTTCCAAACAAGACGCCGACGAAGGCCTCGCCATCATCGAAAGCGTCATCAAAGAACTCGCACAATGAAACATCTCTTGAGTATCGAAGCGATGGACGCCACGTCCATCGAGACCATTCTGGAAAACGCCGGCGTGATGAAAGCCCAGCGCGGCAACAGCCAGCACCAACCGCTCGCGGGCCAAACGTGGGCGATGATTTTCACCAAATCCTCCACACGCACCCGCGTCTCCTTCGAGGTAGGCATCCGCGAACTGGGCGGCAACGTGATGTTCCTCAACGCCAACGACCTTCAGCTCGGCCGAGGCGAACCCATCCAGGACACCGCCCGCGTGCTCGGACGCATGGTACACGGCGCGATCATCCGCACCTACGCGCAAAGCGACGTCGAGGATTTCGCCGAGTGGTCGGGCATCCCCACCATCAACGCGCTGACCGATGCCGAGCATCCCTGCCAAATCCTCACCGACATTTTTACCTACCAAGAACTGCGTGGCCCCATCGCCGGCAAAGTCGTCACCTACATCGGCGACGGCGCGTGCAACGTCCCCAGAAGTTGGATTTGGGCCGCTGAAAAACTCAACTTCAAACTCCGCATCGCCGCCCCCCAAGCCCATCAACCCAGCCCCGATCTCATCGCAAAATCTGGAGGCAACATCACCGTCACCGAAGACTGTAACGAAGCCGCCGAAGGCGCAGATTTATTATACACCGACGTCTGGGTATCCATGGGCAAGGAAACCGAAGCCACCCGACGCGAGCAAGATTTCGCCAACTACCAAATCAATGAGACTCTCATCAACCGCGCCAATCCCGACGCCCTAGTAATGCACTGCCTCCCCGCCTACCGAGGCAAAGAAATCGACGCCGACGCTCTTGAGGCCCACGCCGAAACCATCTTCACCCAAGCCGAAAACCGCCTCCACACCCAGAAGGCGATTTTGAATTGGTTGGTGAATTAGGGAATCGGCTCGACCCTTCCTTCAACTCGTGCCAAGATGGCGCGGATGTCCCCTGACGCTCCTAGCCAGCCTCAATCCAAATCGCCGAAGCCCAAGCGCATTAACTTGCGACGACCGGATGTGATGGAGCAGGTGAAGGCGCAGGTGTTGACTCATTATCGGAGTGATCTCGTGGATCGCCTGCGGGCCACGGGAGAGGTCACGAGCGAGAACGCGCAAATGACGATCAAGTTGGCGAAGGAGTTTGGCTTTTGTTACGGGGTGGAGCGGTGCATTGACTTGGCGTATGCGGCGTTGAAGGTTTTCCCGGACAAGCCGCTTTATATTCTTGGGGAAATTATTCATAACCCCGAGGTGAATGATCAGATTCGCGATATGGGAATCCGTTTTCTTTCCGGCCCCAACAAGGTGGCGGATATTGATGACCTCGGTGCGGATGACATTGTGATTATTCCCGCCTTTGGCACAGAGGTAGCTACGCTGGAAAAACTCAAGGCGAAAGGTTGCCAGTTTGTGGACACCACCTGCGGCGACGTGATGAGCGTTTGGAAGCGCGTGCGCAATTACGCCAAGGAGGAGGTCACGAGCATCATCCACGGCAAAGCGTATCACGAGGAAACCAAGGCCACGAGCAGCCAAGCCACTTCCAAGAACGGGCATTATCTCGTCGTGCTCACGCTGCAGGAAACGGACTACGTTTGTGACTACATCGAAAATGGCGGCGACAAAAAAGAGTTTCTGAAAAAATTCGAAGGCGCATTTTCCGAGGGCTTTGACCCCGACCAACATTTGAAAGCCGTGGGTGTGGCGAACCAAACCACGATGATGCGCGGCGAAACCGAGGAAGTGCAGCACCGCATCAAAGCCGCCATCGAGCGGAAGTTTGGCGCGGCAAAGGTCGATTCGCACTTTCGGTTTTTCGACACCATCTGCGGCGCCACGCAGGAACGACAGGACGCGCTCGATGTGCTCCTGCAAAAACCAATGGACCTGTTGCTCGTCATCGGTGGCTACAATTCCTCCAACACCGCGCACCTTGCCGAGATGGGCGAGGGCGTTTTGCCGACGTATTTCATCAAGAACGCCGCCGAGATGGACGATGCCGCGCTGATCCGCCATTGGAATCAGCACACCAATCAAGTGGACGAAACACACGACTGGCTGCCGGATGGCACCTTGACCATCGGCGTCACCGCCGGCGCCTCATGCCCGAACAATCTCATTGAGGATGTGATTTGCCGATTGCTCGAACTGCGCGGTTCATCGGCGGATGAGTTCCTTCCCAACTAAGGGCCATGCCCTATTCCCGTTCCCAACTCGAAGATAACGAGCGCAAGACCCTCTCGCCTTTCGCGCAGTTCAGCGCTGATTCCCGCGGGCGGGAGCATCCGGAGGAGCCGCATCAGTGGCGCACGCATTACCAGCGCGACCGCGATCGCGTCATTCACTCGCGCGCCTTTCGCCGTTTGGAATATAAAACACAGGTTTTTTTAAATGGCACCGGCGACCACTTGCGCACTCGGCTCACGCACACGATGGAAGTCGCCGCAGTCTCCCGCAACATCACACGCGCGCTTGGCCTCAACGAAGACCTCGCCGAAGCCATCGCGCTCGCGCACGACCTCGGCCACTCCCCCTTCGGGCACAAAGGCGAGAGAGCGCTCAACACATTGATGACCGACCACGGCGGCTTCGAGCACAACCGCCACAGCCTCCGCATCGTCGAAACGCTAGAGCAAAAGTACCCGAACCACGACGGCCTCAATCTCACGTGGGAAACGCGCGAAGGCCTTGCAAAACATTACACCGCCTACGACCACCCCAGCAAACGCGAGGGCTTCGATGCCAAGTCCAGCTCACTCGAAGCGCAAGTCGCCAACCTCGCCGATGAGATTACTTATTACAGCCACGACCTCGATGACGGCCTTGATGCGGAATTACTTTGCGAAGCGGATCTGAAAAAAAATGTCCGTTTATGGCACGACGCCGATGCCGCGCTCCGCGCCGAGCACGGCGAATTGGCCGATGAACGCCGCCGCTACTTCATCATCCGCTGTCTCATCGACAGTCAAGTGCACGACGTCGTGGAAACCAGCGGTGCGCTCATCCACGAAGCCGGTGTGTTGAGCGTAGACGAGGTGCGACTGCAGGAAAACCCGCTCATCCAATACAGTGCCAAGCGCCGCGAAACCAATCTCGAGTTGCGCGAATATCTGTACGAAAATTTGTATTTCAATCCCAAGGTACACGAGCCCAACCAACGCGGCGTGAAATTGCTAGAAGAACTCTTCGGATATTTTTCGGAACACCCCAAAGAAATCGGCAGTCAATCCCGAGCCCGCATTGAAACCGAAGGCCTGCACCGCGCCATCTGTGATTACCTCGCCGGAATGACCGATCGCTACGTCGTCATTGAGCATAAGCGGTTGGGTTTGTGATTTAATCTAAAAGCGCCCCATACCGCACACCCCGCAGCGTGGGCCGCAATTCGCCAAACCCGCAACGCATCATCACCGCTTCATAAATCGCCGCGCCAAAAAGAATCACATCCGCGCGATTGGCGGGCAGCCCCGCCAACTCGCTCCGCGCGGCCAATGGCATTTTCCAAAGTCGCTGAGTGAGCGATTGCACCTCGGGCAGAGACAACCGTAACGATTCAATTTCATCCACAGCCAAATCGCTGCGCTCCAAAAAAATCCGCGAGAGAAACACCGATGTACCGCCCGCGCCAATCAAGGTGCCGGGCAACGGCAAGCCGCCGAGTTTAGGCGTTACTTGTTCATCGAGAAATTCATCGAGCGCTTGCACGAGCTTGGCGCGCTCGGCATCGGTGGGCGGATCACTCACGGGAAACGCCTCCAGCCAACGCACGGTACCGAGGAGGAAGCTGTGTTGCAGCCGCAGCGCGGTGACATCGGCTACAAGAAACTCCGTACTTCCGCCGCCCACGTCGATGATGGCCAGTGGGCCTTCGGCCAAATCCGGCAAACTCCGGACCCCGCGCAACACCAACTCCGCTTCCGTTTGGCCATCGATGATTTCCAATTCCAAACCACCCGCAGAAATGGCCGCCACCAGTTCATCGCCATTGGTCGCCTCGCGCGCGGCACTCGTGGCAAGCACGCGCACACTCGCCGCGCCGTGCCCTTTTGCCTTTGCGGCGAAGTCAGCCACCACGCGCGCCGTCGCCTCGATGGCCTCGGGCGCAAGTTGCCCTGTTTCAAACACGCCCTGCCCCAGTCGCGTTTGCTCGCCTTTGTGAATGAGCGGCATCACAACGCCATCGACCACATCGGCGATGAGCAGTTTCACGGAGTTACTGCCCACGTCGATAATGGCGCGACGGTTTTGGGTTTGGTTTTTGAGTGGTTCGTCCATTACATTCGCCGCGCGTGCTTGCGACTTTTTTTATCCAGTATCTTTTTGACCCCGCCAGTCAATTGTTTTTCGGCTGCGTGGTGGTCACTGTAATCATTTCCATTGTGCTCCACGAGCTCGCCCACGGCTGGGCGGCCATTTGGCAAGGCGACGACACGCCGCGCCAAATGGGCCATATGACAGCTGATCCAATGGTGCATATGGGCGGTTTTTCGATTCTGATGCTCGTGCTGGTGGGGATGGCGTTTGGGTTGATGCCGGTGAATCCGCGTAACTTTCGCAGTCGTTACGGTGACGCGCTGGTTTCGGCAGCGGGGCCGGCGATGAATTTTCTATTGGCGTTCATCGCGCTCACGGCGTTGGTGGTTTGGGTGAAAGCCTCCGGCGACGCAGCGGAAGGCCCCGCCAAGAATGGACAGTTTTTTTTGCAAATATTTGGCACGACCAACATTGCGCTAGGTATTTTTAATCTGCTGCCCGTGCCCCCGTTGGATGGCTCGACGGTGCTGGGAAATTTTGTGCCGGCTTATCGGCGCTGGCTCGACTCAATGGGGAATCCAACCTGGATGCTGTTCATCGTGTTTATGCTTCTGTGGAATGCACCTTACGAATATAACCCGTTTGGCATCGCCAACAACGTGATGGACGCTTATCTGTCATTGTTCGGGCTGGGCCGTGGCTAACACTTGCACGGGCCACGGGCGACTGGCATACTCCGCGCCCTTTATGAGCAAAACTCCTATTCGAATAGCGGTGACTGGTGCGGCCGGTCAGATTGGTTATGCATTGGTTTTCCGAATTGCCTCGGGCCAGATGTTTGGGCCGGACCAGCCGGTAGCACTGAACCTCATTGAGATAGAGCCCGCCCTGCCTGCGTTGGACGGCGTGTGTATGGAGCTGGATGACTGCGCCTTTCCGCTGCTCACCGACGTGGTGGCCACCGCGGATTTGAAGACGGGCTTCACTGGCGTTAATTGGTCGCTGCTCGTCGGCAGTGTGCCGCGCAAGGACGGGATGGAGCGTGGCGATTTACTCGGTATCAATGGCAAAATTTTCACCGGCCAAGGGCAAGCCATCAACGACCACGCCGCCAGCGACACGCGCGTTTTGGTCGTCGGCAACCCCTGCAACACCAACTGCCTCATCGCGATGAATAACGCACCCGACGTTCCGAACGACCGCTTCTTTGCAATGACGCGCCTTGACGAAAACCGCGCCAAAACGCAGCTCGCCCAAAAGGCCGGCGTGCCCGTAAGCGCTGTTTCCAATTTGTGCATTTGGGGCAATCACTCGGCGACGCAGTATCCGGATTTCACCAACGCGCAAATCAACGGCGCACCCGCCACCGACACCATCAGTGATCGCGACTGGCTCGAGAATGAATTCATCAGCACCGTGCAAAAACGCGGCGCGGCCATCATCAAGGCCCGCGGCCTCTCCAGCGCGGCCAGTGCGGCGAATGCCATCATCGGCAGTGTGCGCTCCATCACCGAGCCCACCGCCGCTGGCGATTACCATAGCGTTTGCCTTTGCTCCGATGGCAGCTACGGCGTGGAGGAAGGCTTGATTTCCTCGTTCCCCTGCGCCCACCGCGACGGCGCATTTGGCATCGTGCAGGATGTGGCCATCGACGATTTCAGCCGTGCCAAAATCGATGCGTCGGTCAATGAGTTGAAAGAAGAGAAAACGTTGGTGGCGAATCTTTTGAATTAACAACCCATGTCCGACCTCGCCAAATTTATTGACCATACGCTGCTGAAGCCCGAAGCCACTCGGGCGCAGATTGAGGCGTTGTGCGCCGAAGCTGCTGAGCACAATTTTGCCACGGTGTGCGTGAATGGCAGTCGCGTGGAGTTGGCGTACTCATTGCTCGAGGAGAGCGACGTGCAGGTGGCCACGGTGGTGGGGTTTCCGTTGGGGGCGATGGAGGCGGATGTGAAGCGCTATGAAACCGAGGCGGCGATTGACGCGGGCGCGGGCGAAATTGATATGGTGATGAACGTGGGCCGCTTCATTGACGGCGACCACGATTTCATCGTGCGCGAGATTCGCGATGTCGTCGAGGCGGCGGATGACCACGTGGTGAAAGTAATTTTGGAAACATGTTTGCTTTCCAATGAGCAAATCGAGCAAGCGTGCAAACTGGTCGTCCAAGCGCAGGCGCATTTTGTGAAAACTTCCACCGGATTTGGCAGCGCGGGCGCGACGATTGAGCACGTGAAGCTGATGCGCGAAACCGTCAGCCAATTCGCCGGCGTCAAAGCCGCCGGCGGCATCCGTAATGCCGCTGATGCGCACGCGATGATCGAGGCCGGTGCCACGCGGCTGGGCACCTCCGGCGGCGTGGCGATTGTCAGCGATGCGGACAACGTCAACGGGTATTAAGCGCCCGCGTGGTTGGTGGTTGAATTCGCGTCATAACTCCCGTACTCTCCCAGCAACCTCCGCTGGTGCATTAGCCCCAAAATGGACCTAAAATTTGCATGCCCAACTTGCCGCACTGAGCTGACCGTGGACGACGCCGCGGCCGGACAGTCGTTTGCGTGCCCGAACCCGAAATGCGGCGCCAAGGTCACCGTGCCCGCCAGCCAACCCACGCAATCGGCCGGCCCTCCGCCTCCGAGCAAACCTTCCGCCACCGCCAGTCCACCGCCCCCCAGCAAACCCGCCGGGGCCGCCGCACCGCCTCCGCCCAGCTCCACTCGCAACGTCGCCGGCCCTCCACCACCATCCGGTGGACGGGGGACAGCCGCACCGCAGCCATCGTCAGGCACGCCACCTCCGCCTTCGGCCGCGCCTTATGAGAACTTTGATGACATCGAGGACGAAAGCCCGCAACACGGCAGCTACTCCTACGGCTTTCTGGCCACGGCGATTGATTCAAAAATGGCTACGCTGCGGGGCACGACCAATAGCTTTTTTCTCGGCACCAGTTCGCAGGTTTTCAAACTGGCCGGCGACATCGCGCTGCTCATTGTCGCCGTTGCTTGGTTGGGGATGGGATTGCACGCGGAATTCAAGGCCGACGACGACACGGCCGGCGAAGGCGATGCCGTTGAAAACATGGAGAAGTCCAAAGAGGATGAAGAAAAGAAAAAGAAGAACACCGAAAACGCCGCCATTTTCACCAAGACCATCCAGCCACTGTTACAGGAACGCTGCTACGATTGCCACCAGGGCAAGGAAGCCAAGGCCAAGCTCGACCTCAGCGTTTTTGAAGACAACGACGAAACGGGAATTATGGGCCTGATGAGCGTGATCGGCGAAAACGCTGGCAACAGCGAGATTGTCACACGCGTCAAGAGCACGGACGATCCCATGCCGCCTGAAGACAAAGGCGAAAAACTCTCCGCCGAGCAGATCGAGGAACTGACGAAATGGATCGACGCCGGCGCGCCACAGCCCGAGCCGGGTGTGGACGCCAAGGCCCTCATCCGCATCGCGGGGCTGATCTTCGTGGGCGTGCTGCCCATTGCCTTTGTGCTCATCCTGCACTACCTCACCGGCGTGCTTTTCAATGCCGGCGATTCACTCATCAAATCCACGCCCAGTCGGCTCTCCAGCAGCGGACTGATGAAGGCAATGGCGCTGGTGGTTTTGCTCGCAGGCTTTGCCGCGGGCGCAGCGGGGATAATCTATGGCATCATTGATGCCACGCAGGGATTCAGTGATAACTGGCTCAAGGTACTCGCCAAAATTGGTGGGGGCGTGGTGCTATATCTCTTCTGCGCATCGCTCGCGCGGTTGTGGCTCAAACCCGCGCAGCTGAACATCAAGGTCGGCCCCGGCAATTCCGCCGGCGACGAGGCGCTGGGCATCATGGCGATGTTCTCCAAAACCATGCTCAAGACCGCCCCCATCATTTATGGGCTCGCGCTCATCTTTTGTTTGATGTTCACCGGCATGCAAATCCTGTCCGACGAAGGCGAAGTCGCCCCGCCCCCCGGCGAAGCCATGGAAGCCCCCGCCGTGCTTGGCCCCGCCGCCCCCAATGAAGGTGTGGTGGCCGGCCTGCTCACGCTCGCCAAAGAAACCCTTGGCGACGCCGTTACCTATTTCAAGGAATCCCCCCTCACCGTCGCCAGCAAATACGTGGACAAAGCGTCCGTGCTCACCATGGCCATAAAAATCCCCGTGTACCTATTTTTCTACTTCCTCTTCTCGTACGTAATGGTCGAAGCCCTGAGAGCGCTCTTCTCCCTCCCCGGCCGCAGAAATTAGGCGAAGCCGCCAATTTCTATAAAAACGGGCATTTT
>JAPKEI010000339.1 GCA_028872685.1 Verrucomicrobiota bacterium
GCATTACCGCAAAACCGAGCACGGCAAACATGAGATTCACGGTGCCGGCGACCGGCGCGACGGCGAGCGAGGTTATGTCAGTTTTGTGAACGACACCACCGCAGTGATGGTTCCCAGCCGCGAACTTGCAGCCAAGGCCATCGAGCTCGTCAACGGCAAGGGTGCGGCGACACAAGTACCGCCGAGCCTCGATATGATAAGCAAGGAAGCGAAAAGCGTCTTCCTCATGGCCTATGCCGATGTCGAGTCGCTCAAAGAACATATCGACGATGTGAACGTGAGCCAAATGGCCAAGAAGGCCGCCCTCGTCCTGGGCGGGTCGGACGGGAATCTTGTTCTCTCCCTTGCCGTCGATGCCTACTCCGCCGATACCGCCGAGCAGATGGAGGCGATGGTCAACGGCCTGATCGGGTTCGCCAGACTGGGCCAAGAAGAGAATCCGGAGATTAAGGACATCCTCAAGGGAATGAAGGTCACACGCAACGAGGCGACCGTCTCCATTCATTTCGCCATGGGAATGAACAAGTTTCTCGAGTTGATCGACCCGGCGCTGAAGGAGATCGACATTGATCTTCCCTAGTCTTGATCCAGTATGCCACAGTTTCGTTGATGGCGGCTCCAACACAGGGCCAACCTGACTCAAGCCGTGAGTTTGCCCCGGCTCCAGACACCACGGAGCGCGACAGGGCCCGGGCGGAGGAACTCGCCCTGGCCGTCGCCGCGAAGGAGGGCTGCATGGAGTCGTTCGAGCAACTTGTCGCTAGGCTCGAGGGCCGGTTGTTCGCTTTTCTTTACCAAAAAACCTCAGATCATCATATCGCGCAGGATCTGCTGCAATCCACTTTTGTGACCGCCTACCGCAAACTGCACCAATACAATCCGAAATACGCCTTCACGACCTGGATTTATACCATCGCATCGAGGTTGGCTATTAACCATTTTCGCCGAAAGCGCGTTCTCGAGTCAGAGCACGTGGACCGAGCCACTGAGACCAATCCCCGCAGTGAGTTGATCGCCAGCGAAAAGACTGAGGGTGTCTGGAAGCAGGCAAGGGCGCTGCTCTCCGTGAGCCAGTTCACCGCCTTGTGGCATTTTTATGGCGAAGACCGAAACCTTGCCGAAACCGCAGACGTAATGAACAAGAGTATAGGCTCGGTGAAAGTGCTGTTGCATCGCGCCCGCCGAAAACTTGCTGAAGTATTACCGACGAGCGACATCCATTGAGGGGCTAAACGAACAAACTGAAGCATGAAAGACGAACCACAACCAAGCACTTGGCCTGGTATCGAGGCGCAACTCCGTGATGAGGCCAAGCGGGATGCACAAGATTTCCCGCCGTTTCTCCACCAGCGGATCATGGCGGCCATCCGCGCAGAGGCTGAAAAACAACCCCGCCCAACGGTCGGCTTGGCCAAGGTTTGGCGCTGGGTTTTCGCCGGTGGCTTGGCCTGCATTGTCCTGGCCCTCTGGCCGGCCCCGGCCCCTCAACCGTTGGCCGACGCTCCCCAAAAAGTGTCCGAGTGGATAGTTTTGGTGGCAAACAGCGACGAGCAAATGGCCAACCTGATCTCCAATCGCGTATTGAATGACATGGTCAACAATCCCTACCAGCAGCAACTCGACTCGCTCAGTAACGAGTTCGAAAGCGCCCTCGATTTCACCCTCCGCATGATGCCTATAGAATTGGCACTGCGGTAGGAGTGTGCTCGAATGTCTTACGGGTGTCCCCAATAACCGGCATGACTGGTATCCACTGTTTAGACCGTTCGATGGTCACCCGATCCAGCTTCAGCGACAAGTGAAGGGCCCGGTCGAGGCTTTCGCCGGGATGCCTTTCAAGGATGCAGTCCAAATCAACATAGCTTGCGCCGTGGCGGTGGCAGAATTCGGCGACCGCGGGGGCGGTGTGCGATATCCCATGCCAGGTTAAGTGGCGAGCGATCTTGGCGCAATCGTGGTCGGTCAAAAAGTGACGGTACCGCCCCCGGACAAGGCTTTGAAAATCGGCGATGAACTATCTCCGTCGCTGTCAACTTGTGCGTAAATATAGGTGGCGTACCCGGGTTGAAATTCATCGTGTACCCCGATCAGCATATTCACCACAATCACAACCAAGCCAACGATCAACAATCCAAGGGGGGCAATCTTGTTATGCGAGGGGATTGCCATCAGGTTTTTTGAAAAGGAAAAAATATCCTTTGGCTCGATCAGCTCATCGGTGTTGTTGTTCACAGCCGATTTTTTGAGGTCTTCAACCGGGAGATCCTTTTGAACCGAGGTGTCTTTCCGGATCAGTTTGTCGTTGATGACCAGTTCACCGAAACATTGGACCTCGATTTGCTCGCCGTCGTATTGGAAAGGGTGATCTTCCAGGATATGGTGGGGAATCGGAACAGTTACCTTCCCACCCCGGACAGTGAATTTGTGTTTGAACATTTCCTCCGTATCGTTGACGGGTCGGGAATCTTTCACCCCAACATGCTTTTTATAGTAAAGGTAGTTATTTTGCCGATTAACTCGGGATCTGGAATGATGAGTTTGGCGCGAAGCCCTGCGTAGGGCGGCTGCCTTGCTTCGCCTTTCTCCTGATCAAACGAAAAAAGAATATCAATATTTTTTGGCATGACTACGGATTGCTAGCGATGGGAATGATCGTTAATAGAGCAGCACCGTCAATTAGACATTGAATCGAGCCCCGGAGATTTTTCCCGCGTCAGTTCATCCTCTACATGATCCTCATAGAGCTGTTTCAACGAGCAATTGTCTAAAAAACCAGTTTAGAGTGCTGTAAATTGATTATTTCACAATAAAACAACATATATCAACATATCTTGATATGTTGATATGTTAGTTGACTGTCTCGGGGTTGAGCGGTAGCCTGCCACTTTATGGGCATCAATCCGTCCAACGACAGGCAACCAGCCCTGAACGAGATCCTGGCCAAGCGCATCGTGATTCTCGATGGCGCGATGGGCACGATGATCCAGCAGCG
>JAPKEI010000340.1 GCA_028872685.1 Verrucomicrobiota bacterium
ATACATGCCGCCATCATCTCGCGGAATAATGAGGCCATCCACCGTCACCGTCGCCCCCTTCCCCAACGGTTGCGCCTCCGCAACCAGCCCGGCGGAAAGAAAAATCACCAATACATTCCGTATCAATATTTTCATTTCAATGAGAACCGGTGATCTTACTTTTTGAGTTTTCCGCCTAAAGAAAACAACTGGGTCTGGGTTCGCTGATACATGATCCCACCAGCAACAGACGGAACGGCAAAGCATTTTTCTCCGAGTGGAACTTTAGCTATAATTTTAAATTCTTTAGTTGCCGCGATCACCACTACTTCTCCTGCTTTACTAGTACAGTATAAGTGACCATCAATCCAAATTGGTGAGGAGTAATAGCTTCCCCCCACACGTTCACGCCAATGTTGTTTGCCCGTCTGTGCATCAAGGCAACTAACAATACCACTATCGGTCCATAGAAATAGAAGGTCATCCTTGACCAGACAACTAGGCACGAGTGGAGGGGATTGATACACGTTATAGGCCACCACTGGCTCCTTCGCCCCGCCTGCTCGAGGTGCTCGTACTGCCACAAATCTTTGTGCAGACAACCCGGATCCATGACTGCCGAACACCAAATCCTTATAGAGTTGCGGTGAGCCCACCACGCGACTTCTTAAAATCCCTTTGATCTCCCAGTTGACCTTGCCACTAAGCAAATCTACGCCCGTCATCCCATGCGCCGTGCTGGAAAACACCAATTCCGGTGCACCGCCGGTCTGCCGAACACAAGGGGTGCTATATCCGGCAAGCACGGTACGGCGTTCAACTTTCCAGCGTGTTTTTCCAGTCTTACGATCGATCGCAATCAGAAAGCTTTTCTCAGGAACCATAGAGGCATCCTTCGGTAAAAATCGTTTCATGACTTGCGGATTCATTTGGTCATTTGCGAGTATTACCAAGTCACCAACAATAATCGGCGAACTAGCCGAACCATGTATGCTCACATACGGCCCTAAATCCTTACGCCAAACTTCCTCTCCTTTAAGATTCAGCGCCAGCATAAGCAGTTGCTTAGGCATCGACCAGACCACCACCACGCCATCCTCGTCCACAGTCGGAGTTGCCGAAGCAAAGTCGTTATCACGATGCACCCGGTAACCGGTGTAAGGATAATCCCGGCGCCAGAGAGCCTTTCCATCCTGAGCATTCAAACATAAAACCGTGCGTATGGATTTCTTGAGATCATTGCAGGTAAGGAAGAGTTGTTTCTCCCAAATAACCGGCGAGCTACTACCGGTTCCGGGCAGTTTAATAATCCAGTTGTAATCCTTGGCGGTCCACTTTGTGGGAATTGTTTTGGCCTTACTAATGCCAGTACCGTTCGGCCCCCTAAACCGCGTCCATTCATTTTCCGGATCGGCCGCCACAGCCGAACCTATGGTGAAATTAAAGACGATCCACCAAGCCATAAAAATTTGAAGCAAATTTCCCATAATTTTTTACCGCTTCAACCAATCACTCGCACGAAGCCAGTCTTCCAGTCGTAATGGCCAACTGGAAACCGGATTGGTGCTCGGCCGCAGACCATAACCGTGGCCGCCCTTACTGTAAATGTGCAGTTCCGCCATAACCCGATTGCGCATGAGTTCGGCATAGTATAGTGCAGCAAAGAGCCCGCGATCCGCGTCATCATGAGTAATCGCGATAAAGGTCGGAGGCGTTTTGGCATCCACCTTAACCAGCGGATCAAGTTTTGAAGAATCCTTCCTCGAGTTGCCGAGATAGGCCGGATAAATCAGCACCATAAAATTAGGCCGCACATCCAGTTTATCGATAGCATCAATGGGCTTATAGGAATCTTTATTCTGATAGGAAGCAGACATGACCGCCAAATGGCCCCCAGCACTAAATCCCATGACGCCGATTCGCTTAGGATCGATCTTCCATTCAGCCGCTTTGGAGCGGACCAGACGAATCGAACGTTGCAGATCCTGTAGAGGCCACGGATGCGGCTTCTCACGATCGCGCCGTGGCACCCGGTACTTCAGCGCCACTGCTTCAACCCCAAGCGTATTGAGCCAGGTGGCGATCTCTGTGCCTTCCTTGTTCCAGGCGAGCTTCCCATAGCCGCCACCAGGGCAAACAATGATACAGGTTCCTGTCGCTTTCTTGGGGTCTACAGGGAAATGAATCAGCTCCGGTGTATCCACGTAAGGTATCCGGATCACTCCATCGGACCCAGTAACCGCATCAGCTTTTTTCACTTCAATCCCAGCCGGTTCATCAGGTGCTTTTCCCGGCCAAACACGAATGGCTTTATTACCCTGGGCAGCCCAGCCAGCCTGCAAGGTGAAGATGATTAAAATTATTAATGGTAGGAAGATTCTCATCAGAGTTTTTCTTTGGCTTTTGGTTGAATGGATTTCTCAGCGTCAGACTTTGCTTTGCAGGTCTGGGCTCAGGCCAGAGTGTGACCAAGACTGTGTTTATTCAATAACCTATGTCACTTAGCCGGCCTGTTACGGCTCCACTTTTCGGTAGAGGAAGGCGTCGGATGTGAGCAGCGAGGTAAGGAGAGCTTTCATGCTGCCATCGTTTTCCTTGTAGGCGCGATGGGCGGCCTGCAGCGTGGGAGCATCTTCGAGGGTCTCGTTGCGGCCCATCCAGAAGCGGAAGGCATGACGGACGAACACCTGCTCGACGCGTTCGCTTGCGGCGAGTTTGTCGATCATTTCCAATGCGTTTTTCACCGGGCCATCCAAGGAAGGGTCTCCGCTATCTATTATTTCGCCCGAAGTGTCCACAGGTTTACCAAAAACGGTGGTGCGGCGGAGTCCCAGATGGTTGTACATCTCGAAAGGGAGACCAAGTGGATCCATCTTGCGGTGGCAGCGCCAGCATTCGGCCACCCGGGTGACCCGCATCCGTTCCCTTAGGGTGTTATTAGGCTCGTCGGGCAACTGGGCATCCACCGTGATGGGCACTTCTGGAACGGCACCCCCAAGTAAGCGCTC
>JAPKEI010000341.1 GCA_028872685.1 Verrucomicrobiota bacterium
TCTGTTTCCGATGCTCTTCAAATCACCATCTCCGACAAAACTGCTTGGCCGTTCACTGTTTCATTCACCACCTTAGAAGATTCAACGTATGTATTCCAAGCATCTGCCGACCTAAAGAACTGGTCTAAGGTTGAAGAAGTAAATGGAACCGGTGACGAAGTTAAGGTTACCGATAGGCGGGAAGCTATTTTCCAGAAACAGTACTACAGGGTGAAGTAGGTGGAGTAATCGGCAGTTGAAAACTGTTCCATTATTTTTTCTCTTTTTAACAACTTTCGCCGATAGCTTTTGGAGATAAAGGCCGGAGCAATCTCACCATCAGGCACAGGCATTAAAACCATTCCGGCCGCTGCCCACGTTGCTGCTAACCTCGTAATGATTACCTCCTTGGTCTCCCCGCTTTCAGTCTCGTATGTCATTCGGTGATGTTCTTCAAAACGCTTGTCCGCGCCGATCACAGGGTAACGCGAATCGTTGATCGTAAGAGGCAATCCCCAAGCCATGTCGTATTTCAACTTTTCAATCAGGATAAATCTCAATTTCTCTACGAACCTTTTCACGCCATACGGGTTGGCTTTCCTTGGGTTGTGGATCATCAGAATTTTCATCATCGGAACTTCCGGCGTGTTGATTTGGTTCTCACCGATTAACTGACAGTAAATACCGCTGTCAGGGTCGGTGTACTGAATAGTTCCTACTTTCCTTGTGGTTCGCCGAAAGTTCTTAACTGTATTTCAGTAGGCCAAGCCATAGGCAGGCTTTAGTCCATCCCACGAGGCCGCATCCAATCTGATTTTTTCAATGCTAGAGTCCCACTTGTTATCAAAACGCCTTAGATCGAGGAATGTGGGATAATCCTCCACGAGTTCCCGATAAAGTGGATACCATTGGCAATCGGTTAATTTGCGGCCGTTCCGAATTCCTCGATGGAGATGGGGTTCAAGAATGTCCGCTCCGTGGTAACCGTGCCAGTTTGCGCCCTCAAGGGTATCGATACGTAGAGCGACCTGTTCCAAGGCGAGCCTTTCAACCGATGTGAAGTATTCGATTAAAATGGATTACACCCGAGAAGAGTAAATACATGAACAGCGAGTTTGCCCTTAAAGGAAAGTATGACTTGATAGAGTCCGATCAGATTCCGAGAATCCCGCCTTTTACGGAATCCTATGATTCTTAAACAATTAGCGGCCTAACTGTTGGTGGCTAATTGACAAGGGTTTCGGTGCTTTTTGGATTATTGTAGATGCTGACTTTGACACCGTTAGTTTAGGTTCAAATCCTAGCGAGAAAACCACTTCTTTTACTCCAGAAAACCCATATTTAGGATTCTTGGCGTTTTCTGATTACAGATATTGCTACAGTTTTTCGCAGGGAGCTCCGGAACACATTCACAGCGACATGCCGCTGGTTGACAGGGGTTGGATTCGGGGTCAAAGTCACCACAACAATTAGCTGCTAGCTGATTACTATCATGACTACGAAAATCACACCTTGGCGCGTAAGTTTGCTGATGACCATCACTGTCATCGCTTTTGGGTCGTCCGTTGCCCCGACGGCCAAGGCGCAACCCAAGCTTGGGCTGTTCGCCCCGCCGAATGTCGGCGCACCCAAGACGCGGGTCGGCGGCGGCGTGCGCGGTGGCCTGATGCTGCCCAACACCGGCGCACCCAAGACACGGATTGGTGGAGGCGTTCGCGGCGGCTTGATGCTGCCCAACACCGGTGCGCCCAAGACGCGGGTCGGCGGTGGCGTGCGCGGTGGCCTGATGCTGCCGCAGGTCGGTGCGCCCAAGACGCGGGTCGGCGGTGGCGTGCGCGGTGGCCTGACATTGCCGCAAGTCGGTGCGCCCGGGGTACGGGTCGGCGGTGGCGTGCGTGGCGGACTGGCACTGCCGCAAGTCGGTGCGCCCGGGGTACGGGTTGGCGGTGGCGTACGTGGCGGCAGTGAAGAGGATACGAATCATCTCATGTCCATGCCGGTGGTGTTCGTGCTTACGCCCGAGTCGACCGGTTACACAGTGTCGGAGTCCCCGACACTCTACTACTATGTGACAGCTGACACAGCGTTCGAATTCGAGATCACCGTGAACCGCGATGAGCGGACGTTGGTGCAGATGCGCCGGGGGCAAAAGATCAAGGCAGGCTTACACGGGATTTCCCTGGGTGACCTTGGCATCAAGCTGGACGAGGAGGCCGACTATGAGTGGAATGTCGCACTGATCCCGAACCCGCTGCAAGGCTCGTTGGACATCACTTCGACCGGGGGAATTCGGAGGGTCAAGGCCAAGCAGCCGATGAAGGATTTTAATGATTACGGCAAGCACGGTATTTGGTACGATATGTTGCAGGATTTGACCGAGAAAATCACCGCCGATCCGTCAAACAAAGTTCTCCTCAAGGAGCGCGGGGATTTGTTCAAGCAGGTTGGTCTACTGGAAGTGGCTGATCTCGACTACACAGCCGCCAAGACCAAGGGCTGAGCCAAGCCGGCGTGTGAAGCGTTTGAACGCAGGGCAATTGCTCGCTGCTTCTTATTGACCCAGACCTCGAGCGGTACCAACCTGAAGCGCACTTGAATGATCAGCTTTCTCCCGATGAAACGCAGCGGTTTATTTTTTCTTAGCCTGATTTTCTGCTCGATTGGCCAAGCGGCCAGCTTCTCTATCTTGGAAGAAGCACAAAGTAGAACAAATTTCCGGGCAGCCCCGAATCCTGAATCCAGGTAAACGGCCCCAACCAGAGACTCAAACGCATCTGCCAGGGTGCTGGCCCTTTCCCTGCCACCGGAGGCATCCTCGCCCTTGCCAACCAAAAGATATTTTCCCATCTTTATATCTCGGGAGTATTCCTGAAGCGCGTCACGGGAAACAAGTCGTGATCGCAATTTTGTCATTGAGCCCTCAGAATAATCAGGAAATCGTTTAAAAAGATCAACGGTTAATACAAGCTGAAGCACCGCATCACCAAGGAATTCAAGCCTTTG
>JAPKEI010000342.1 GCA_028872685.1 Verrucomicrobiota bacterium
GAGTTTGCCTGGATGAGTTCCAATGTCGCCCTTGTGGCTTTCGGGCTCGCGGCGGTGCTCGAAGTAGGTGCTTATTATATACCTTGGCTCGACAACGCCCTGGATACCATCGCTGCCCCCGTAGCGGTTGTGGCGGGCACGCTTACTTCAGCCGCTATATTTGGCGATATGAGCCCGTGGCTGAAATGGACGCTGGCCGCCATCGCTGGTGGCGGCGCGGCCGGTGCGGTGCAGATTACCACCACCGTAACTCGCGGCGCTTCCACGGCTCTCACCGGCGGTATGGGCAATTGGGTGGTTTCCACAGTTGAAGGTATTGGCGCGGTTGTAACCGCGGTGTTGGCTGTTGTAATCCCGATTTTGGTTTTCTCCCTGTTCGTTCTTTTCCTCGGAATCCTCATTTGGAAAAATCCGGTGAAACTTTACCGAAACTGGCGGGCCAGAAATGATCACCTGCGCGAGCCGCCACTACTTGCAGCTTCCTGATTGACCCCGCTCTGTTTTCCTTTAGCCTTGCGTAATGAATGCGGCACGAATGATTGGCGCGCTTACGCTTTGGGTTTCTATTTTTCATACGGATCTTCAAGCGGATAACTGGCCGGCTTGGCGCGGGCCGTTGGGCACGGGGATTTGTGCGGAGAAAAATTTCCCCACGAAGTGGGCCGTGAACCAAAACATCAAGTGGCGTGTGTCACTGCCGGAACGCGGGAACTCTTCGCCGGTGGTTTGGGGTAATCAGGTTTTCATCACTCAAGCCATCGAGGCGCAGGGCTTACGGCAGTTGGTTTGCTTTGACCGCCGCACCGGTCGGCAGTTGTGGAAATCGGAGGTGGAATATAGAGTGAAGGAGCCGACGCACCGGACGAATCCATTTTGCTCCGCTTCGCCGGTGACCGATGGTAAGCACGTGGTTGTGTCGCACGCCTCGGCGGGTTTGTTCTGCTACGATATGAAAGGCAAACGGCTGTGGAGTCGCGATCTCGGTGTGCAACATCACGTTTGGGGTAACGCCGCATCACCGGTCATCCACGACAATTTGTGCCTATTTAACTTTGGTCCCGGCGAGCGCACTTTTTTGATTGCGGTTAGTTTAAAGGATGGCTCCACGGTGTGGCAACACGATGAACCCGGCGGCAGTTCGGGTATTCCCAAGGAAGGAGGCACGCGTGGTAAATGGGTTGGCTCCTGGACCACGCCGGTTTTCATTGAGGCCAAAACCGGCCCACAATTACTGATGACATTTCCCAATCGTGTGGTGGCGTTTGATCCGGCGAAGGGGTATGAGTTGTGGGATTGCAAGGGCCTCAATCCACTGGTGTATACTTCGCCGATATATGGCGATGGAATTGTGGTGGCGATGGGCGGGTTTAGCGGCACGGCAATGGGCGTGCGCGCGGGCGGCAAGGGCGACGTAACAAAAACCCACCAACTCTGGACGCGTCCTCGTGAAAAGCAGCGCATCGGTTCCGGCGTGATGGTGAACGGTCACGTTTATATTTTAAACGAGGATGGCATTGCACAGTGCATTGAAGCTCGCAAAGGCAAAGTAGTCTGGGAGGAACGCTTGCGCGGCCCCGGCGGAAACGGGAAATCGTGGTCGTCGATGGTGGCGGTTGGCGACAAGTTGTACGCCATCAATCAATCGGGCGATGCGTTCATCCTGCGCGCGGCACCGCGATACCAGTTGTTGGCGGTTAATTCACTCGGAGAAATGACGCAGTCTTCGATGGCGTTTTCTAACGGCGAGGTTTTCGTTCGCACATACAAAAGTCTCTGGTGCATCAGCGGCAAGTAACCGCAATAGACTTGGCATCGTACCTATAATAAATCATGAAAATTCTAAACTCACTTTTGATGGTTGCCGTGGTTGGCAATGTTGGCGCGGCGGAAAACTGGCCGCAATTTCGAGGGCCCAATGCGATGGGTGTCGCGGAACATGCCGACCTGCCGGATCATTGGAGCACCACGGAAAATGTTGTATGGAAGCAGGATGTTCCCGGGCGAGGCTGGTCTTCTCCGGTAGTGTGGGGGAAACATGTGTTTATCACCACGGTGGTCACAGAGGGCAAGGCGTGGGTGGCTCGTAAGGGATTGTACTTTGGCGGCGAACGCAAAACACCGCCGACAGGAAAGCACCATTGGAAGGTGATTTGTTTGAGCCTTGAAACGGGCAAAATCGTTTGGGAAAAAACTGCACACTCAGGCATGCCGCAGAGCAGCATTCACATCAAGAACAGCTACGCCTCAGAAACGCCCATAACTGATGGGGAGCGTGTGTACGCCTACTTTGGCAATCAAGGGCTCTATTGTTACACCGTGACTGGCAAATTTCTGTGGAAAAAAGAATGGCCGGCTTACAAGACACGTTATGGCTGGGGCCTTGCCGCCTCGCCGGTGTTGCATAAAGGGCGGCTTTACATCGTAAACGACAACGAGCAAAAATCGTTTTTGGTGGCGTTGGATGCGGAAACGGGCAGTGAAATTTGGAGTGTCAAGCGTGAGGGCGAAAAGAGCAATTGGTCTACGCCGTATATTTGGGAAAACAAACTCCGCACGGAAATCATCACGCCGGGTTCGCGCAAGAATCGGGCGTATGATTTAGACGGCAAGTTGCTGTATCAATTCGGCGGCAATTCCTCAATCACCATCGCCACGCCGTATGCAAAATTTGGGTTGCTGTACGTCACTTCGGGATACGTAGGAGATCCTCGGAAACCGATGTTCGCCATTCGCCCCGGTGCTAAGGGCGATATTTCATTGGAATCAGATGAGGACACCAATGAATATGTTGCGTGGTGTCAGCGCCGCGCGGGGCCGTACAATCCTTCCACAATCATTTATGGTGATCTCATGTACGTGCTGTTGGATCGCGGCTTGGCAGCGTGTTACGAGGCGAAGACGGGCAAACTCGTGTATGGCCCTGAACGGGTAGTGCCGCGCGGAGGTGCGTTTACCAGCTCACCGTGGGCGTACAATGGAA
>JAPKEI010000343.1 GCA_028872685.1 Verrucomicrobiota bacterium
TCGGTGGTGGATTCTTCAACCACTTCCTCGGTAACTGCTTCGGCTTTGGATGCCTTTGCTTTGGGTGCATTTTTGCTTTCGCGGACTGGCGTGTCGCCGTCTTTCACCCATTCAAGGATAGCCATTTCAGCGGCATCGCCACGGCGACGACCGAGCTTGATGACACGGGTATAGCCGCCACTGCGCTCGGCAAAGCCGGGGGCGATGTCCTCAAAGAGAATACGAACGACATCCTCGTTTTGGCGCCATTCGTCGCGCCGCACTTTGCCGCTTACGCCGTTGTGCTTGGCGAAGTGGTGGCGGGGCTGTTGCTGCAAGCGCGCGGCCACGAGCCGGCGGCATTGAATGGAGCTGTCCGTCTCCTGGCCTTTTTTGCCGAGGGTGACCATTTTATCGGCCACCACGCGGGCGGCTTTTGCCTTGGCGAGGGTGGTGCGGATGCGACGGTGTTTAATGAGGCTGCACACGAGGTTGGCGAGCAACGCGGTGCGGTGCTCACTGGTGCGGCCTAGTTTGGCGGTACGTTTGCGGTGGCGCATAGTGCTTGTTAGTCGTCAAAGGTCAAGCCGGAGACTTCGTTGGCTTCCACGGTTTCTTCTTCCATGGCACTGAAGTCGTCCACTCCGTTTTGCACTTCGGCATTGGCATCATACACACCTTCTTCGAAGGTGAGGCCGAGGCCGAGCTTCAGCTCGATGAGCTTGTCCTTGATTTCGTTGAGTGATTTTTTGCCGAAATTGCGGTACTTGAGCATATCCGCTTCGGACTTGGTTGCGAGCTGGCCAACGGTGGTGATGTTGGCGTTGTTCAGGCAGTTAGCGGCGCGCACGGAGAGTTCGATCTCGTTCACGCTCATAGCCAACAACTTGCGTAGCTCGGATTTCTCCTCGTCGTGGGTTTCATTGGCCTCTTCAAACTCAATGGCCTCCTGGTCGTAATCCACGAACACATCGAGGTGATGCTTGAGGATCGCGCTGGCTTGGGTGAGGGCGTCATCAGGATTGATGCGACCATCGGTCCAAACTTCCAGCTCGAGACTGTCATAGTCCGTACGTTGGCCCACACGGGCATTTTTCACATCGTAACGGACCTTGGTGACAGGTGAGAAGAGTGAGTCAATCGCAATGACGCCAATAGCTTGGTTGGCTTTTTTGTTATCATCACCACTAAGGAATCCGCGGCCCACTTGAACCTCGAGTTCCATCAAGAATTTATTTTTCTTATCCAGCGTGCAGATGTGCTGCTTGGGATTGATGATCTCGGTGTTTTGGTTGAGCTCAATGTCAGCGGCAGTAACTGCGCCGGCTTTGTTCACGGCGAGCATCAATACCTGCGGGTCGCGCGAGTGCAGATTGAACTTCACTTTTTTGAGGTTGAGAATGATTTCCGCGACATCTTCCACCACACCTTCCACGGCGGCAAACTCGTGTTGCGCGCCATCAATTTTGATTGAGGTGATCGCCGAGCCTTCGAGGCTGCTGAGCAACACGCGGCGCAGTGAGTTGCCGATGGTGTGACCGTAACCGGTCTCAAAGGGTTCAGCGACAAACTTGGCGTAGTTTTTTTCTTCCACCTCTTTGGTGAGGTGTTTCGGTTGTTCGAATCTTCCGAGTCGTATTGGCATGTTTTTCTCTTTCTAATATGCAATTTTAATCTGACCGTTGGCTTCGTTCCCGCGTGCCAGCGGCCCCTATAATTGCAGGGTTGCACCGGCCTCGAAAGGCCGGCAGCGGTTTAGCGGGAATAAAATTCCACAATCGCCTGTTCATTGGCGATAGGCTGAATGTCGTCGCGCGTTGGGATGCGTTCCACAACGCCTTGGTAGGCATCCTTGTCGAGGCTCAACCAGTCCGGCACATTGCGGCTGGTCGAGTATTCGAGATTTTTGTCGGCTAAGTGGCGGCTTTTGTCGGTATTTTTCACGCCGACTTTATCGCCTTCCTTGATGACGTAACTAGGGGTACTTACACGACTGCCGTTCACGAGTACGTGACCGTGGGTGACCATCTGCCGTGCCTGCGCGCGGGAGTAGCCGAAGCCGAGACTGTAAACGATGTTGTCCAGGCGCGTCTCCAAAATCTGGAGCATAAGTTCGCCGGTGACGCCCCGGCGGCGGTTGGCCTTTTCATACACGCCGCGAAATTGTTTTTCCATCAACCCATAATAAAAGCGAAGCTTCTGCTTTTCTATGAGGGCGAGAGCGTAGTCAGTGGCCTTGCGGCGGCGGCTCTGCCCGTGTTGTCCGGGCGGATAATCCTTACGATCCAAATATTTGGAAGGGCCAAAGATAGGCGTCCGCAGGCGGCGGCTAATGCGAAGTCGGGGTCCAGTGTAACGTGCCATTATAGTATAAAATGATTGAGATTAAACGCGGCGCCGTTTCTTGGGGCGACAGCCGTTGTGCGGAATGGGGGTGACGTCTTTAATCGTGGTGATTTCGAGCCCCACGGCTTGGAGGGCGCGGATGGCGGATTCGCGGCCAGACCCGGGGCCTTTGACGCGCACTTCCACCTCGCGCAGCCCGTGGGCTTTGGCTTCGTTGGCGGCGCGTTGGGCCACTTGTTGCGCGGCGTAGGAGGTGCTTTTACGGGACCCCTTAAAGCCAGCGCGACCGGCGCTGTACCAACTGATGGGATTGCCCTGCATATCGGTGATGGTCACCAAAGTGTTATTGAACGTGGCCTTAATGTGAACGATGCCATGGGTGACATTCTTCGATTTCTTGGTCTTAATGGCTTTGACATCTTCAACGTTGTCAGCCAACAAATCCGCGGCGGTAGGGGCGGAGTGATGCCCTTCGGCCGGTTCTTCCGGGGCTTCGGCGGCTTTCTTTTCGCCTTCCACCTTTTCGCCAGCGTCGGGCTTCTCTTCCTTCGCGGGCTTCTCTTCCTTCGCGGGCTTCTCTTCCTTCGCGGGCTTCTCAGCCTTCGCGGGCTTCTCAGCCTTCGCGGGCTTCTCAGCCTTCGCGGGCTTCTCAGC
>JAPKEI010000344.1 GCA_028872685.1 Verrucomicrobiota bacterium
CAGCCTTCGCGGGCTTCTCAGCCTTCGCGGGCTTCTCAGCCTTCGCGGGCTTCTCGGCTTTTGCGGAAGCCTCTTCCTTCACTTCGGGAGCGGGCTTTTCAGCAGCAGCTTCAGTGGCCTTCGCCTCGGTCGCGGGATCTTGTTTTTCTTCAGCCATAATTCAGTCAGTTTGGGAAATTAGTCTTTCTTGCGCTGGGCACCAACAGTTTTCTTGGGACCTTTGCGGGTGCGGGCGTTTGTTTGGGTGCGTTGACCGCGAGTGGGCAGACCGCGCTGATGGCGCTGTCCGCGATAGCTCTTGATGCTCTTAAGATTCTTGATGTCCTCGGACACTTTCCGGCGCAGATCGCCTTCGACAAGAATAGGACACAGTTCGGTGTCCGGATTAGCGGCGGTGCGCGTTTGCGAGGGACGCATCTCAGTGGTCTGGATGGCCTTGGCGATTTGCGCGAGTTGTTCCTCGGTAAGGGTGTGGGCGCGGATGGCGGCGTCGATGCCGGCGTTTTCCAGCACCTTGAGCGACACGGCGGGGCCGATGCCATAAATGGACCGAAGCGCAATGTCGATGCGCTTAGCGGAGGGTATGTCGATTCCTAAAATGCGGGGCATAAGATTATCCTTGGCGCTGTTTGTGGCGCTTGTTTTTGCAGATGATACGCACGATGCCTTTCCGCCGAATGACCCGGCAGTGTTCGCACATTTTTTTGACTGAGGCGCGTACCTTCATGTTGTTCCTTATTTCGTTGTTGTCTCTAAACTATTTAGTTGCACGACCCTTCCCTTGGAAAGATCGAAGGTGCTGACTTCCAGCACCACTGTGTCGCCCACCGCCGCTTCCGCCAGCAATCCGCTGGTGGCCCGCGTGGTGTGGCCCATCATCCGGTGGTCGTTTTCCAACTCCACCCGCACCAATCGGTGCGACAGCACTTCCACTACGCAACCGCTGACGCGGATGGCTTCAGCTCCAGGCATGTTAAAATTTCCGGCTCCCCTTCGGTCACCGCAATGGTATGCTCAAAATGAGCCGACGAACGACCATCTCGTGTCACCACGGTCCAACCATCCGACAAAAATTTCACTTTCATTCCGCCGACATTCACCATCGGCTCAATGGCCAAAGTCATCCCCGGCCGCAGCTCCGGTGTTTCCCCGGCGCTCACGAAGTTCGGGATCTGCGGCTCTTCATGAACCGTCCGCCCCACTCCGTGCCCCACAAATTCTCGGACGATAGAAAACCCGTTGGCTTCCACTCGATTTTGCACCGCACAGGAAATATCCTTCACCCGGTTTCCCGGTAACGCGTGGGATATTCCATCATACAGGGCTTGTTGAGTCACATCAATCAATTTTTGCGTCTCTTCGGAACACTCGCCAACGATGACCGTACGGGCGGTATCGCCGATAAATCCATCCACGCGCACGCCGCAATCGAGGCTCACGATGTCGCCCTCCTTCACTTTGCGTTTACTGGCGAGACCGTGCACGACTTCGTCATTCATCGAAATGCAAATGTGGCAGGGGTATTTCCGGCCACTTACTTCATAGCCCAAAAATGCGCTCTTCACCCCATACGCCTTAATTCGGCTCGCGGCGTATTCGTCAATCTCACGGGTGGTCACACCCGGCTTCACCCAGGCGGAGGCCTCCGCCAACACTGTGCCCGCCACTCGACCAGCCTCGCGCATGGCGTCCAGCTCGTCGGGTGTTTTGATCGGGATCATGGTGCTACAAATACTCACTGGATTAATTAACGTCCGCGCACTTTACCGGTTTTCAGGAAGCCATCGTAATGTCGCTGGGCGAGATGACTTTCCACCTGGCGCATGGTATCGAGCATCACACCCACCATGATGAGCACACTGGTGCCGCCAAAGAACTGGGCGACAATCATCGGAATTTTAAATTCGCTCGTCAAAATAGTAGGCAAAATTGCAATCGCCACCAGAAACATCGCGCCCGCCAAAGTGAGTCGACTCATGGCGTGATGCAAAAAGTCGCGCGTGGCATTGCCGGGACGCACGCCGGGAATGTAGCCGCCGCCCTTCTTGAGATCATCAGCAATTTGCGTTTCATTAAATTGCGTAGCCACCCAGAAATAACTGAAGAAAAGAATCATCAATCCGACCATAATCAGATTCCAGACACTACCATAGGCAAGGGCATCCCCCATGCCGGTCAATTTGACACCGATGAAATTTAGCAATTGGCCACCTGATTCCTTTAGTTCAATGAGCTTGGATCCTTTTTCCGCCAAAACACCGCCCAAGGTTCCAAAAATTTGGGCCGGGAACATCATGATGGCCTGAGCAAAAATGATAGGCATCACACCTGCATAATTGACTCGCAGAGGAAAATAAGTAGCCCCTCCCTGATATTGTTTCCGACCCACTGTGCGCTGAGCGTATTGCACGGGAATTTTCCTCATTGCTTGGGTAACAGCAATCACCGCGCCCACTACTGCAAACAACAACGCCACCAGCAAAACTCCCTTGAAAGGATGCGCCCCATCCTTGGCAAACATCTCGTAGAATTGAAAGGCAGCGACATCTATCTGGGAAATGATGCCCACGGTGATGACCAATGAAATGCCGTTCCCTATGCCGCGTTCGCTGATTTGCTCGCCCAGCCACATGAGCAGCACAGAGCCGGTGGTGAGCAACAACGTCGTGCGCAGGTGATACCACCAGTCCGGCGCGCCAATTACTAGTTCACCTGGAAAACTTTCAAAGCCGGGAATTTTTGTGGGATGCTCCCAGCCCATGCTCATCACAAAGCCTTGCCCGAGACAAAGCAACACGGTGAGATATCGGCCGTATTTGATGATTTGTGTGCGCCCACCTTCTTCACGTGAAAGTTTACTGAGCGAGGGAACAACGGCGGTCATCAACTGCAAAATAATTGTGGCACTAATATAAGGCATGATGCCCAGCGAACCCAAAGCGCA